>JACONB010000115.1 GCA_014323965.1 Prochloron sp. SP5CPC1
GGCATCATGGCAACTGCGACCAGGTCTGAAACCATAGGAATTGGACTCAAACATAGCCTCCCATTCGGGTTCTAGTGCATTCTTGACTATTGCCTGAGCGACTCTATCCCTTACGGGACGCCAAGGGCGGTTGCTTCGCAAAGGGATTCCGAGGGGACGTTTCTTGCCATTCGCTTTCGGAATGTATACCCGTCTGGCAGGTTTTGCCTCAGGCATTCTCCAACTATTGAGCAGTGTACTACGCTGTGCTGGAGTTTCTATAACCTCCTTATCTACTCCAGCTGTGAACTTTCCGGTATTAACCTGTGTGATTTGTTTGATGCTCAGTAATAGGTTCGCATGGCATCTTTTCATTAATTTCTGTAGACGCAATAGTTGCTTCCACAGTCCAAGCTTTCGGGCACGGAATATACGACCGCGTAAGTTCCTAACAATCTTGTTAGTGCAGCGCCAATTAATATCGCCCCACTCTCTCAATTGTCCCTCTGGTCCATTTTCCAGAATTGCTTCTGTCATCTAACTTTTCCTTCAGTTTGGTCCCTAGTTGTTTTCTATGTCCGTATAAGACCCAAGTGAAGTTTGCTATTCCTTTCGGTCAGAGGCAAATTTTGAACCTCTATCTTCTCCATTACAGAGAAGCATTCGCTTTCTCACTCATCCTTTACCCTCCAAGGAGTTCCGTCTTTGTTACCTCAGACCTACTAGCGGTATCGACCTGCCGCTAGACCTTGTAGGGCTTATCCTGTTGTATTACTTAGTTTTTGTTAGTTGGTTAGGATGGTTCCTATCCCCCGGCAGAGCTTTACTTTCCACCATCAAATAAGGATTAAGTATTTGATTCTGTCTGCCTGCCATTTTGGCTAGGGCGTGTCAAGGATAATTTCGCCCTTCATACATAACGAGGTTTAAACGGAGGGTTCAATCTTTATTCGATAATTACTACCTATTTCCTTCCTATTTCTCTGAATAACTTTGAGCTATCCTTCAATTTCGGGCAGGTCATCAAAGACTTGTGAACCTTTTACTTCGCTTTCGCTCATCCTTTCAACTATTTCCCTCTTGCTCCTGACCCTTAATCCCTAGGGCTTTGGCTACTTTCGGGGCGTGCATTCCAACTATTTCGTTACCTACTCAGTTGCCGCCAGACTCAGTGAGTCTTCTCCGTGAGGGCTAGGGGTGAAATCCCTAGGGGCCTGCTCAGGCCAGGCTTGGCATGAGCAGGGGTGTCCCGCACTAAGTAACCAGTTCAGGTCGCGCTAATCCGGTGTATTCCGCTACGTTGTTAGTGGCAAAAGGGAGAAACTCAGCCGCCGTATGGCGATCGCCGTCTGGCATTATAATTACTGCTGCTCCTGCTGCTTTTCCGGGATTACCTCGGGAGGCTCCATCGAAGAATAGTATCGGTATAATATGGTCGCCAATCTCTTGCTTTTGCTTTTTCACCATGAAGTTAATGGGTTTATCAGTTTACACTAGATAGCTCTAGAGTATCCCAAAAGTTAAAATTTTGTTGCGCTGTTAGGTTTTATCATCACCGTTAGGCTAGACTGAGGGTAGATTATAGCTAATTTAGGGTTCATGTTATTTCACCCAGCTAACATAGCTTACTGGATTTTCCTCGCCATTGGGGTTTTGTTGTTCCTCTTAGTCATTTTGTCTGGTGGGGGAGACGAAAACTTAGAACTGGAAGGGGATGTTGACGCAGATATAGATACGGATGGAAATTTCCTGCCCCTGGAAATTTTAGGCTGGCTCGGTATTGGGAAAGCACCCCTAATTTTACTCTTAGCAATAGATTTTAGTACTTGGGGTGTGGTTGGTTGGCTGCTAAATGTTGTTATGGGCAATCTTACGGGAACTATTCCCCAACGGTTTATGGGTTTAGGGGGAGTGGTTTTTCTCTCTTCCCTGGGGTTGAGCCTGTTTCTGGGTAGTACTATTTCCCGACCTTTGGGGAAAATATTTGCGGATTTTGGGGAGGATACCAGCAGCGATCGCCTTCTGGGTTGTGTGGGTGTGGTAACCTCCAAGGAAGTCCCCTATCTCATTGAAGGTAAAATCGGCCAAGCCGATGTGTTGGATAATTCGCGTAATTTAGTCACTATCACTATCTGTTTACCTCAATGGGCAAAAGTGGTGCCCCAGCGAGGAGAACAAGTTTTAATCATCGATCGCACTCAAAACGGCTACTTGGTTATTGCTAAAGATAGCACCGATGAGGAACTTTGGCTCGATAATTCTTAGGGTTAGGGTTCCGGTTCGGGCGAGATTCAAAAATAAACCACTGAACGCCGCAACACAGAGGAGGTAATCATATCATGCTTTTTTGGCTAACTTTCATTCAATCTTTACCAACCATTTCATACCCCCCGACAAAAGTCCAGGAGGAGGTTCCTATGTCAAAACAAAATTTAGTCGCTCAAACTATTCAACCCGCTCCTATCCAACCCCAAGCCCAACTAGGAGGTATTTTTGAACTGGGTGGGGGGATTATTTTCTGGGCTGGTCTTATGGGTTCCCTGGTTTTTTTATTGCTCTTGAGTATTTGGGGGTATACCCGAGTTTATGTCATTACGCCCAATAACGAAGCTTTTGTCCGCACGGGAGGAGTATTCACTAAAGACAAAACTGTTATTCTCAATGGGGGATGTATTGTTTTACCAGGATTTCATGAACTAACTCGGGTTCCTTTGCGGGAAATCTCCATCGATGTGGTGCGCACTGGCAATCTGGCTGTTCGCACTCAAGACTATTTACGAGCTAATATGCGGGTGACATTTTATGTCTGTATCAACCCCAATAAAGAAGATGTTTTAACTGCTGCTGCTCGTTTATCCAAACAAGGTAAAATTGCCCCCAACGATATTAAAGAGGCGTTGGAAAAACGGGCAGATGATGCTATTCGAGCGGCGGCAAAGCGGAAAAGTTTAGCGGAAATCGATTCGGATAAATTAGGGTTTGCTGATGAAGTCTTGAATTTGATTCAACAAGACTTGAAGAAAGTGGGTTTAACGCTGAATAATATTGCCATCTCCGAGATAGAAGAGAGCGATACCTATGATGAGAATAACTTTTTCGATGCTCAGGGAGTGCGACTGCGAACGGAAACCATCCAACGTTCCATTAAACAAAAACTGGATGTGGAGCTGAAGACATTCCAGGAAAAGAAGGAGCTGGAATTAAGTACCAAGATAGCTGTGGAGCAGCAGGAATTGGCAGCAGAAAAGCAATCTCTCACTATTAGTCAACAGCAAGAAGAAGCAAAGCTGAATCAGGAGAAACAAGTCCAGTTTTTGCAGGCTTTGCAGGAAAGGGAAATTCAAGAAGCCAAGGATCAAGAAGCTGCTAAGATTGAAAGGAATCGCATTTTGCAGGAAAAAGCAGTTGAAGAGGAGAAAATTCAGCAGCAACTAGCGGTGCAGGAAAGTAAAATCGCCGCAGATATTGCGTTAGAAGAGCGGAATAAGGAATTAAAGGTAGCCCAAATCTTGCAAAAGCAAGAAGCGGAAGTAGCAGAAATTACCAGGGAGAAAACCTTAGAAGAGGAGAAAATTCAGCAGCAGTTAGGGGTGCAGGAAAAGAAAATTGAGGCAGATATTGCTTTAGAAGAGCGAAATAAGGAGTTAAAGGTAGCCCAAACCTTGCAAAAACAAGAAGCAGAGGTAGCGGAAATTACCCGACAGAAAACCGTAGACGCTTCCCGTTTGAAAGCGCAGGTAGAAGTAGCAGCAGCAGAGCAAGAGTCCAAAGTAGCCCAACAGGTAGCAGCCATCGCTATTGTAGACAAAGAAAGGGAAAGGTTGGTAGCAGAAGCAGAAAGAGCGTCCGCTGAAGCTGCTGTAGCTACAGCAACGGAAATAGAAAAAGCAGAGCGCACCCAAAGGTTATCAATTATCGAAGCCCAACAGGAAGCAGAGCAGCGCAAAATTGCCGACCAAAATGTGGTTGAAATCGATGTTTTCCGTCGCCGACGCCAAGCGGAAATTGCTCGTCAAGCTGCTGAACTAGAAGCAGAATCTATTCGCACCCTGGCGGAAGCCAATCGTTTAAAAGAGTTGGCTGAAGCGGAAGGTAAAAAAGCCCTGATTCAGGCGGAGAACGCCCTCAGCGACGCCAATCGGACTGTGGAGTTGTTAAAAACCATTTGGCCAGAACTGGCGGTAAATCTGCCGGAAATCGTCCAAGCCTTGGCCCCCCAACCGGGAGTATTGGGAGATGTTCGCATTTATGCTTTTCCGGGAGCAAATGGCAATGGAACTACTAATACAGGCGATATTAGCAAGTTGCTTCTCTCTACTAGCGGTTTAACCTTGGTGAATACATTGCTCGAAGATGGGAAATTGGGGAAGGCCATCGCCCAGTTGAAAGAAGTGCTTCGTAGCGATACCACAGAGGTATAGCGGTACCCTTGGCGTCTTGGCGTCTTGGGGTTTCGCGCAAAGGCGCAAAGCCGCAAAGGAGGGAAGAGAGAGAGTTTCAGAAAAAACAAAATTTTTTTTTCCAAAGTACTTGACAAAACCTCAATTACCTCTTAGGATAGATAGAGATTTACAGCTACTTCTGCTGTCTGCGTTACCGGGTTAGTGGTAGTGGATACAGGAACCTATTACTCCTTCTGGGGGCAGCTGATCATTCTGCTGCTCATTCAATTAGGGGGTTTGGGCTACATGACTACTACCACCTTCCTCATGTTATTACTAGGAAGACGCTTCGATCTGAGGCAAAAATTCGCGATTCAGGAATCTTTTGTGAGCCCCTTCTTACAAGGAAGCCAAAACTTAGTCCGCTCCATTTTCGCTACTACCCTCATTTTTGAAATTAGCGGCATATTCTTACTTCTGAAAGCCTTCACCCCAGACTATGGCTTAGACAAAAGCTTGTGGTTAGCTATTTTCCATAGTATTAGCGCTTGGAACAATGCTGGTTTTAGTTTATTTATCGATAGTTTAGTCTCCTATCAATCTTCCTGGAGGATAAATTTAGTCATTCCCGCTTTAGTTATTTTTGGCGGTTTAGGCTACCAAGTAATTATAGAACTATATTTGTGGCTTGTCAACCGCTTGAAAGGGAAAAGAGCTCAATTTGCTTTTTCCCTCAACTTCAAAGTAGTCATGAGTACTACCATTTTACTCCTTGTGGTGGGAACTATTGCTTTTTTCTTCATGGAATTGCATAATAAAAAAACATTAGCAGCACTAGATTGGCAGACAGAAATTTTAACTGCTTGGTTTCAGTCTATCACCACCAGAACAGCGGGGTTTAATAGTATCGATATAGGTAAAATGACCACAGCCGGGTTGTTTATCACCATGGGTTTGATGTTTATCGGAGCCAGTCCCAGCGGTACAGGAGGGGGAATTAAAACTACGACTTTTAGGATTTTAACCAGCTGCACAGTTTCCGTCTTGCAAGGGAAAGAAAATATAGTTATCTACCAGCGTAGAGTCCCGCAAACTATCTTGTTTAAAGCAGTTGCTTTGGTATGCGGTTCCATTGCTACAATTACTATAGGGACGATTTTAATTACCTTAGCAGACGGAGATATGAATTTAATTCAAATTCTGTTTGAGGTCATATCCGCTTTTGCTACTGTAGGACTTTCTACCGGAATAACAGCTAGTCTTTCCTCCCTCTCCCACTTAGTTTTAATCTTTACCATGTACGCAGGTAGAGTGGGGGTATTACTCTTAATTGCCGCCATTATCGGGGAGTCCAGTCCCAGTGTCATTCAATACCCAGAGGAAAATTTATTGGTAGGGTAGGCAATGTTATATTAATTGAGAGTTAACAAAACAGCGGCAAATCTATTCATAGAACCCCTAACCTCGACCCGTAAGTCCTCCTTCGGGGACTGGATATCACCACTTACTATGAAGGCGATCGCCAATTTAATCTTCTTATTACTCTTACTAATAATTCATAAAGTGGACAATTTGGCAAACATTTGGTACCCTGTTATAATAAAAACACCATTATCCTTTAACAAAAGAGGTAAATAGTGGAACTGCGTGCCGCAAAGTGGATCCCTGGAGGAGCACTCAAATTCTTGCTCAGTCTGCGCAAAGCAAATCGCCAGTTTGCCGTCATTGGTTTAGGAAGGTTTGGAAGGGCTGTTTGTGGTTCATTACACCGTATGGGATATGAAGTTATAGCTGGAGACAGAGATGAAAAGCTCGTGGCGAGAGTAATGACGGAAAAAATAGCGAATCATGCCGTCCAGTTAGATTCTACTGACCCCACAGCCTTGAAACAAGCGGGTATTTTCGAGTTCGATACGGTTATCGTCGCTATTGGGAACTACTTGGAAGAGAGTGTCATTACTACTTTGAACCTCAAAGAAGCAGGTGTGAAACAGGTAGTTGTAAAAGCTTCCTCAGACACTCACCGCAAATTATTAGCCAGGGTAGGAGCAGACAGGGTGGTTTTCCCTGAGTACGAAGCAGGCTACCATTTAGCCCGTAATCTCGCCAAACCATCCATTTTAGAGCACTTCAATCTGGACGGAGATAACAGCATTGTGGAAGTAAAGGTACCGAAAGAATTTGACGGCAAAACCCTAAAAGAACTAGAACTGCGCCGTAAATACCGTTTAAACGTCCTCGCTATTAAACATGAGGACAAGTTTAAAATTAATCCAAGTCCAGAGGACCGCTTAAATAAAGGTTTAGCCATGGTAGTCATCGGTTCTAATGAAGATATTAATAAGTTACCAATTTCAGATGTTTTAATCCAATAATGTCCAAGAAAACTAGTCTGAAAACTGAACATGAAATGTCTAACTAATCCACTTTGGTATGAAATAGTTATCCCAGATTTATTGACTGGTCAATTTGTAGCAAATTTTCTCAAGCTGGTACAACAATATTTGCAGCTCAATTTTGTTGTTTTACAGTATTTAGAAGGAGTAGATATATCAGAATTATACAGGAATCACGACTCTAAAATAGAGGAATTGGATATGATATTAAAATTGGTAAATCAGGCTGGACAAATTATATGGTGTGACTTTTTGCTTTTCGAGCAAGGTGGATTTATTCCCGATGATAATGAGCAATATGATAAAATTATTGAGAGAACAAATGCAACTGTAAGAGCTGTAGATGGTGGGTACTTGTACTTATATACTAAGAATAAAAAGCTTGTCCAAAAGATTCTGAAGAAATTTGAAGAAGTGGAGTTAACAGAAGGAACTCTTAACCAATTCACATTGCCCGAATAATATCAATATTTAATCACAGTTTCTGGCAAAATCAACATAGCATCGCCAAAAGAATAAAAGCGATATTGAGAGGCGATCGCCTCCTGATACAAAGCCAACAAACGTTCCCGACCCACCATAGCACTCACTAACATTAACAAACTAGAACGAGGCAAATGAAAATTAGTAATCAAACCATCCACTACCTGCCACTTATACCCAGGATAAATAAACAAGTCTGTCTTGCCGTAAAAAGGAGCTAAAGTACCGGACAGCTCCTTCACAGCCCCTTCCAAAGCCCTTACGGAGGTGGTCCCTACAGCAATAATTCGCCCCCCTCTTGCTTTGGTGGCCTCAATCTGCTCTACCGTTTCTTGGGGCACTCCAATCCACTCTTGATGCATAACGTGACTCTTAATATCCTCCACCTCCACGGGACGAAACGTACCCACCCCCACATTCAGGGTGACAAAAGCTCGATTTATCCCTTTTGCTGCTAACTTAGCTAACAGTTCCTCCGTAAAATGCAATCCTGCCGTAGGTGCTGCTACTGCTCCAGGTTTGGAAGCGTAAACAGTTTGATATTGAGATGGTTCTGAGGAAGAGGAGGTAATATAAGGAGGGAGGGGAGTCTGACCAAACTTTTCTAACAACTGCAATAAAGATTGACCTACAGGAATCTCAAATTGCAACCAACGTCCGGAGGTAGATTCATCACGTTCTATTACTTTAGCCACTAGAGAGTCTGAGAAGTAAATTTCAGCACCTATAGGGAAACGCTTCCCTGGTTTAACCAAAGCTAACCAACAGTCCTGCTCTCCTTCTTCTAAAAGCAAGATTTCTACAGCTGCTCCCGTAGATTTGTGACCGTAGAGTCGTGCTGGAATAACCCGAGTATCGTTGAGTATGAGTAGATCCCCCTTTTTTAGCCAGTGAGGTAAATCTCGAAAGAAACCGTGGGTATGATGTTCCAGAGAGTCTATTATTAGCAAACGAGAACTATCCCTTGGTACCGCTGGAGTCTGAGCGATCGCATTGGTTGGCAGTTCATAATCATAGCTCGATAGTGAACGATCCGAGGTCATAGGGGTAGGGTTTAGGGTGTGGGGGATAAGATAAATATAGCGCTTCTTGCTCTAAACAAAGAAAAATTGGGTAAGTTCCCCCATATAAAATTGGGTATGTTGCCCCTAGTATTATCCCAGAGAATAATGTCAAAATAAAGATAGAGAAATTCCCAATATTTTGAGCTGAGGAAGGACAATGGATTACCTCTACTATTTCGCTAATGCTAGTCTAACCTTACGGGCCATCGAACACTTGCAACAAATGACTCACCTCCATGGCTGTATCATGACAGTCATTCATAAAATCGATGGCTGGATCCTGAAAATAAAGTTACGACAACCAATTACTTCTGGGCAACATGGAGACTTTCGGGCATTCATGAATGAGCTAGGTATTTCTTACCAGCCGGAAATGCGACTGCAAATGGTATTTTGGAGCTTAGAAACAGGACAGTCTCCTATTGATGTCATGCGTCGCTATCAAGTTGCTGTGGTGTCTCATGGTACTCCAGAACCAAAGGATATCGAAGCATTCCGCCAACAGTTTACCAGGGGATTGGGATATTGTCCTGAAACTTTAGCGTAAACAGTTACCTGTATAGAATAAAACTTTGGCTAAACTAAAATACAATTTAAACAGAAAAGCCAGCAGGTAACACTGTATATAGCTAGGGCGCTCAGTAGTTTACGAAAGGTTTGTACCAATTATAAACAACCTATAAGGTAAAATAGTAGTGCAAGGAAATGGTAGACAGTGTTGGTGGACAACGCTAATATTATATTATCTGGGAATATTTTAGCTTGTTGGCAGCATTGCCCACCCTACGGATCCACCCACCGATCGTCCGCTTTAATCAAATTAATCAACTCCTGGACACCTTCAGACTCCGGTACCTTCTTGATTTCTTCCTTACCGCGATAAAGAGAGATATAACCTGGTTGCTTACCCACATAACCGTAATCCGCATCTGCCATTTCTCCCGGACCATTGACAATACAACCCATGACTGCTATATCTAAACCAGTAAGGTGCTTGGTAGCCTCGCGAACTTCCTGTAGCACTTCCTCTAAATTAAACAAAGTGCGTCCGCAGGAAGGACAAGCAACATACTCCACCATGGTCTTCCGCAGTCCCAAAGCTTGGAGTATACTGTAGCAGACAGGAATTTCCTTCTCCGGCGCCTCCGTTAAAGATACCCGAATCGTATCCCCAATACCTTCAGCTAAAAGGGTACCTATCCCCGCAGTAGACTTAATCCTACCATATTCCCCATCTCCAGCTTCCGTCACCCCCAAATGGAGGGGATAGTCCATCCCTAACTCCGTCATGCGCCGCACCATGAGGCGATAAGCTGCTAGCATTACTTGTACTCGGGAAGCTTTCAGGGAAATCACCAGGTTCCGGAAATCCAGGGATTCGCAAATGCGGATGAACTCTAAAGCAGATTCTACCATCCCTTCCGGGGTATCCCCATAAGTAAAGAGCATTCGTTCAGCCAGGGAACCGTGGTTAACCCCAATGCGCATTGCTTTCCCCTGGTCTCGCAAAGAAATAACCAATGGTTCTAGGGTTTCGCGAATTTTACTCGCTACAGTAGCAAATTCTTCTTCGGTGTATTCTGTGCGATTCAGTTTTGGCTTTTCAAATACATATAACCCCGGATTAATCCGCACCTTATCTACATGTTTAGCTACTTCCAGGGCTATTTTCATGCCGTTGTGATGAACGTCTGCAACCAGGGGTACTGAACGATAAGTTCTTCCCAACTGCTCCTTGATTTTATCTAAGGCTTTGGCGTGAGCCATACTGGGTACAGTGACCCGGACGATTTCACAGCCAATTTCATGCAAGCGACGAATAGCAGCAACGCTTCCATCTATATCCAGAGTATCTTCGTTAATCATAGACTGAACTACCACTGGATAGCCACCGCCAATGGTGACGTCTCCCACCCGGACCGGTCTAGTTTTGCGTCTGGGAATTACTGTATCTATGGCTGGTTCTCTGACAGTAGTCGTTTTGGGAATTGTCAGCGTTAGCATAAATAATTTAGTTATTTATTATCTTAGGTTGTTAGTATTATAGCGCTTACATTCTTGGCAAATCTGCTTTCCGGAACCCCACACCCCACACCGAACACCGGGGCGTAGCGCTATAACTTTTTGTTAAATGATACTATTTATTAATCGATTCGTGTCAAAATATTGCCGAATCGACTCTTGGATACACTGAACTTTAATGAGTTCTTGGATGCGAACATTCCCAAAAGCGCGATCGGCAATTTCTACGGTGGTGAGGGTATCCAAGTTAACCCCTAAGACAGGTATTTCTAAATCTTCAGCGCGGCTGAGAATAAGAGGTTGAGGTCTGACGTGACCAGTGAGAATCAAGCAATTGGTGGAGCTTTCTAAAGCAGCCATTTG
>JACONB010000116.1 GCA_014323965.1 Prochloron sp. SP5CPC1
ACTAAGGTTGTAGGCGACCCGCGCTAGCGCGGATCTGCGCTACCGTGCAGCACGCCTCAAACAACTCATGATAGATTGCTATATCCTTATTATAGATCTTCGCAGTTCATATTTTTACCTAAGTCCCGCTGTTTCTTATCGTTTTTGACCTTGGCTCCTCGGATAATATCGACCTATTCACCAGTCACAGAGCCAGTTTGGGGTATATCTGGCATTAAGTTTTCCCTAAGTCCCGTTAAGCATTCCCCTCACCCACATGAAAACCGCTTTGAGTCTTCTATCCTCAAAACAGCTGAAAAGAGACCAGCGTCAGCGCTATTTGGAAATGCTCCATGGAGAATGGGAGCGTCAACATGCTCTTATTTCCGGTTTAATAGAGTTAGCTGGACTAGATATAAATCTGGAATCAGAATCTTCCTCCTCCGTGTATTTAGAAGATATTATCCCAGCCATAGTCAGCACCTATCCCTTTAGCCCAAGAACAAGGTATCATGCTAGGCTATACTATCCCAGCCGGTTTTCCCCCCCTATCTTGTCCCGAATCTAAATTAAAACAAATTATCCTCCACCTCTTCAATAACAGCCTCAAATTCACCCCTTCTGGTGGTAATATTCAGGTTACAGCAGCGCGCTCACAGGAGGCTATTCTATTAGCAGTGAAGGATACTGGGAAGGGTATTCCTAGTAAGGATATAGGTAAAATATTCGACAGTTTTTATCGCGGTAAAACTCCCCAACAAGATAGTATTAGAGCGGGGTTGGGCTTAACCATCGTCCAATATCTCGTTCGACGCAGCGGTGGTTCCATCGAAGTTCTTAGTCAAGAGGGTAAAGGTACAACTTTCAGGATTTTACTGCCTATTTTTGATTCTTTCATGGCTTGATATTAATGTTTATGAAATGATTGTGTTTCACAAAAATTATTAAAATAGGGGTTGACATTGAGAAATTTTTTGGTTATGATAAGACTGTAGGAGTTGCGCATAAAAAAAGAGGATTCAACCACAGATGCGCAGAGGGCGCAGAGGAAGATAAGAGAGGAGTTTTGTGGACAATTTGGACAACTTTTGCTGCCTTTTTTCTAACTTTGTTACAATGACGGGCGCAAACCTTGCACCCCTACAGACTATTTTCCTTTCTGTTGATTCTTAGCTTGTTCCATGGCAATATCCTTCATCGCTTGGTAAGAATTGCGATTGGAAGTACCTTCGATCGCCTTCACCGCCAAATCCTGTACCTGTTTCTGAGTTGCATCCAGTTGTTTGGATAAAGTTTGAATCCGCTCTTCTTGATTGCGAATAGTCTGGAGTAAAGATTCAATCTGCAATTTATAATTGCTTCGAGCACCTTCTATTTCTTTCTGGCGCAAATCTGACTTCACTTTAACTTGATAATAACCAATTGAGCGCCCTTTCTCTTGCCCTTGTTTAATCTTATCTTCTAGTTCCTTTTCAAAAGCCTCTACTTTTTCCTTCGCTTCCCCATATTGTTTTTCTCGTTTGGCAATAGTTTCCTCCCGCTCCTGCCACTGCTTTTCTTGCTCTTGTCGCGCTTCAGTTAATTCACGGTAGAGACTCTTTTTGGATTCCTCGTACTCCTCCTCACTCAAATCTCGTTCTAGTTCTAAGTTATACTTATATTCTTCTCCACTCCGTTGTTGAGTTTTCCGATAATTCTCATTCCGTTCTTGAATTTCCCGCTTCTGGTTTTCCTGCTCTTTGGACCACCCTTGCTTTAAATCCTGGATTTCCTAGGATAAGGTTTCGGTTCGTTCTTCAAACTGCTGTGCAAATGCTTTAGACTCTGTTTCATAAGACTGAATCAAATTGTCCAAAGTATCTTCTTCAACAAACTCCAAGTGGTGCAATGCTTGCAATTGATCTAATTCCTCTCCTACCAACTCTTGCAGTTGACTTAGGGAAGTTGCTTCCATAATTAGTTGTTCTGACAAATTGCTGGTAGCGCTCCCAAAACCCAATTGCAGATTTTGTAAACTGGCAATAATCTGATTCATGTTATATTGAGCAGGAGTAGCAGCATTCATGGTTGTCTTTTCCTTCTCCTTATTACTCATAGTAGCTGGTTGTTGAACTAGCGATTGCTTATCCTTTTGCTTTACTTGGGACTCTAGAGCAGCTTTCTCTTTTTTTAACGCTTGAAAAGCTGCTAAAATTTCAGCCTTGGTGTTTTTAGCATTAATACTTGCCATGTTAATCTCCTTGAGAATATAATAAACTTGTCACTGGTTAGAGCTGCTCTGGCTTTGGTGGGCACTCTCATTATAGGTTACTAAATTTTGTCCTAATTTACAAGAGGATTAAACCGCAGAGGCGCAGAGGGCGCAGAGGAAGAGGAGAGGAGGTTTGTGGACAATTGGGACAATTTTTGGCACCTTTGCCGTCTGAATTGCCCACCTTACTGGTTACTGATCACTGTTCTGAAATGCTCGCATAGCCAAGTTTTGAGTTTGAGTAGTAGTAGCTTGGAGTTGACCGTTAATTTCGGCAATTTGTCCTATTTGTCTGGTAATTGTTTCTTGGAGAGACTGAATTTTTAATTCATATCCCTGTTGGTTTGCTTCCCACTCTTTCTCCAATAAATCTGCTTTAATTTTACCTTCCTTTTCTGCCTCTTTAATAGCCTCTTCTTTAGCTTTATTATATTCCTGGGCTAACTTATCCTCAAATTCAGCAATTTTCGTCTCATTCTCCCCAAACTCAGCTTCATTATCAGCTAAGAATTGCTCCCGAACAGCCCAAGCTTTTTCCTTATCTCGATTTGCTGCTGCTAACTCCCTTTCTTGGAGTCGCTTCTGCTCTCGATACTCGTCCATTTCGATTTTGCCCAGTCGCTCTGTTTCGTAGTTATAATCCCCCTCTTCTCCTTGTTGTTGTTTTACCAATAATTCCGTCGCTTCAGCAATTTTCGCCTCAAATTCCTGTTGCTCTTTTTCCCAAACTTTGCGAGTTTGGGTCATCTCTTTGGTAATTTCTTCCCGCTGAGTGCTAGTGTTAGCTTCCAAAATGCTTAACTTGGCTTCATTTTCCTGTCGCAAGATATACAAGGCGTCCGCAACTAAGCGCACTTGACGCAATTGTTGTAAATGTTCCCGACGGGTGGCGATCCCTTGTTTCAATTCATCTAATTTTCCCGACTCTGTCTCTAATTTCTGGGAAAGTTGGTCCATAGCACTGCCAAAATCCAATTGCAAGGCAGCCATACCATTGACTATGTTATCTATAGTATAGCCAGCAACGGTTTCCAACAATTGCTGATTCTTTTCTTTCTCTGCTTCCTGTTCCTTAGTCTCTACTTTCGACTCGCTCCTTTTCCGTTCGGTTAAGAGCTGGTTAAAAGCTGCTAGAATTTGGTCTTTACTCTCTTTTGGTGTAACTTTACTCATTGTTGTTTCTTTCGATTGTGATTCAACCACAGAGGCACAGAGGGCGCAGAGGGTAGAATCTGAAGACAGGTTGATTTTTCAATCAATACTCCTATTATAACCATTAGTTGAATTTTTCGTCAAGGAATGTTGAATTTTTTTTCATATTTCTTTATAATAAGCTCAAATCGTTACTGCCAGGAGTATCCAGACCGTGGAACCGAGTTTTGGGCAACTAATTCGCCAAGCCCGTAAAGAGAAAGGATACAGTCAGAGAGAGCTAGCAGAAATGATCCAGCTAGATTTCACGTATCTGTCCAAATTAGAGAACGGGCGGGGCCATTATGCACCTAAAGAAGGGGCGATCCGTTCTCTAGCTCGTCACTTAGATTTAGATGAAGAAGAGCTAATTTTTCTCGCTGGACGCATTCCCCAGCAGGAAGAGGATTTGCTCAAGGAGCATTATAAGAGCATGCCTACTTTATTCCGACGAATACGGGAAAACCCAGAATTTGCACGCAAAGTATTTCGTGCAGCAAGACAAGGGGAAAAGCGGGAGGGGAAAAATTGAGTATTTTAAAGCCGTTTCGCTTCATCCCCAGAATCGAAATCGAAGCTCAGTCTCTGGAAATTCTGAGACAAATGTCCCAAACCCCGAAATATGCTCCCAAATGGCCTCTGGACGCCAGTAGGGTAGGGGAATTTCTCGGCTTAGATCTAGTGTGGGACAAAATCGAGCCGGATGAATGGGGAACAATTGTCGCCAGGATTTTGCCCCCGGCATCGCGGATGGCGGGGGCTGATTGAAATCAATGAAGACATTCCTCAGCTCCGGGGTGGTTTTGGGGAATCTACCATTGCCCACGAAATCGGACATTGGGTTTTGCATATCGATCGCCTTGCTGTGGGACGCTATTTGCAGCTGGCAAAAAAAGGGGTCAAGATTAAAGTAGATCCCTTGTTGTGTCGCAGTGGGGAGGATTTAAAAGGGATTGAATGGCAAGCCCAGTATTTTGCTGGTTGCTTGTTGATGCCTCAGTATATGTTGGCTGAAGTGAAAAAGGGGAGAGATTTAAGCAAATGGCACCATCTCTATAAAATGGCCGAAGAGTTGGGGGTAACTATCTCCAATCTAACTCATCGCTTGCAAGATTTGGGTTGGATTCAGCTGGGAGATCGCTCCCGCCAAATCTACTTGCCTGAAGCAGCCCCGGGGTGGGGTGTGGGCGATGAAATCTATACCTCGCTCTTACCGGTTTAATAAAATTAATGCTTTTTGTCGCATCATTTGGAATATATTGTAAAAACCATTAGCTCGGGAGGGAGTGAGACTAACTGGGATACCCGTTTCCGTGATAAAGTCTGGGGGAATTTGTAAAACTTCTGCCGGAGTTAAACCGTTGATTCCGGTGATTAAAAAAGCAACTAAACCTTTTACCAACTGAGCGTCAGAGTCTCCCCGGTAGAAAATTTGACCTTCTTCCAAATCTGCGGCAATATAAACTTGAGAAACACAGCCAGAAACTTGATTTTCTGGTACCTTATCCTCTTCTTTCATGGGAGGAAGTTTTTTTCCATAGGCTAAGAGTTGTTGATAACGCTGTTTCGGATCAGTTCGTTTCTTGAAGCGCTCTACTATTTTATCTAGTTGAGCAGGTAAAGGAGTTACAGTAGATGACATAATAGGAGTATAGCACGTACCAGTTACCAGTTACCAGTTTCTCGTTACCAGTTACCAGTTTTTAGTTACCAGTTACCAGTTGCTGTATTATAGCAAGATATGACTAATTATCACAACCATCTCCTTCTCACCCCATCTCCCTCTCACCCTATCACCCCATTATATAGGTGGATCCAGATAATCTTAGGATTAATGTTAATGGTTGTACTGACTGGTTGTGGTACTCCAAAACCCTCCAGCGATATAGTGAGTAGGGCGATCGCCCGACAAATAGCCGTTCCCGTTGCGAGTATCAGTGAGCAATTAGACACCCCAGTACCCCAGTTAGCCATTTCTGGTATTGCTGTTAAATTAATAGAAACCATGAAAATGGGTAAATTACCAACCTATCACCTCCAGGGAACTTATAACCTTCAATTAGATCTACCCAGTGAGCAAGTACAACAACAACAAAACCCTTTTGACATCTATTTACAGCGACAAATAGAGAGTAAAACTTGGCGCTTGCTGAGACGGGAAGGAGGAGAGGGGGAACAATGGCTTAGTTACTCATTATACGATCGTTATAGCGCGTTCGCGCCCGAATCGGGAAGAAGAAAGCCTTATATAACAAGGGTTTTAATATTTGTGCGTCATTGGAAAATGTCCTAACCTTCTTGCGTACTGCTATATCTATCAAATCATTATTTGACCATAAATTAGTTATTTATTAATAAATATGTTATAACCTTTACCCGTCGGCAATTTTCAAAACATCCTACCCGGTAGGGGCACGGCATTGCTGTCAAGGTACGCGCTATAATACCCACCCCATGGTAGGCGATGCCCACCCTACGGGTTACTGTTGATTTGGTTTATAAGTAGAAGTAACTTCAAGTTCTTTTAACTGCTTTTTATCAACCTCAGAAGGTGCAGCGGTGAGTAAACAGCTTGCTTGTTGGGTTTTAGGGAAAGCGATTACATCCCGAATAGATTCTTCTTTTGCTAAAAGCATGACTAAGCGATCTAAACCATAAGCAATACCTCCGTGGGGGGGTGTACCATATTCAAATGCTTCCAAGAGAAAGCCAAACTTATTCTCAGCGGATTCCTTAGATAAACCGATCGCCTCAAACACTTTTTCTTGAATCTCTCGCT
>JACONB010000117.1 GCA_014323965.1 Prochloron sp. SP5CPC1
CGTAGGTGTGGAGGCTGTAGAAACGAGTCAGAGTTGCTTGACCCACACTAGCACTACCCCTCATGAGTTCCACGATTTGGTCCCCAACTACGGGAATAGCAGCGGGAACACCAGAGACGATTTTAACCGCCCAGTAACCCACCTGATCCCAAGGAAGGGAATAACCGGTGACACCAAAGGAAACGGTGATAACTGCTAGCACTACCCCTGTTACCCAGGTCAATTCCCGAGGCTTTTTAAAACCCCCAGTGAGATAAACCCGGAAGGTGTGCAAAATCATCATCAGCACCATCATGCTGGCAGACCAACGATGGATAGAGCGGATTAGCCAGCCGAAGTTCACATCGGTCATGATGTACTGTACCGAGGTGAAAGCCTCCGCAACTGTGGGCTTGTAGTAGAAAGTCATGGCGAATCCAGTGGCAAACTGGATCAGGAAGCAAACCAGGGTTATGCCCCCCAGACAATAGAAGATATTGACATGGGGCGGCACGTATTTGCTGGTGATGTCGTCTGAGATCGCCTGAACATCTAGGCGCTCGTCAAACCACTTAAATGCTTTGGATTCGGTAACTTCTTTGGAAAACATAAGGGTAGAGATAGATATGAAGGATTATGGTAGTGCCACCCTTGCTCTCCCCACCACGGGGGAGTACTTTGGGATGAGAACTGTTTACAAAAATGTAACATATCTTTAAGAGAAGAAATCAAAAATATACTCATGGTGAAAAGAAGCGGATTGTGGCTGACAATCTTATTTGCTTTATTCTTTTGCTGGCAGATTCAACCTGCTGCTGCCTTTACGGAAGGACAAAAGGAATTACTCCAATCCTGGCGCATTGTCAACCAAGCTTATATAGATGAAACTTTTAATAATCAGAACTGGTGGTTATTGCGGCGTCAGTTTCTCAAAGGGCAGCTGGATAATTCTGAGCAGACTTATACTGCTATTGAGGAAATGCTAGCCACCCTGAATGACCCTTATACTAGGTTACTGCGACCAGAACAGTATTCCAGCTTGCAAATCAATACTTCTGGGGAACTGGAGGGAGTGGGACTGCAAATTAATATTAATGGTGCTGGGGAGTTGGAAGTTGTTGCCCCTATCGCTGGTTCCCCCGCTGCAACCGCAGGTATTGCACCTCGGGACCGTATTCTCGCTATTGACGGGATTAGTACTTCTACCCTAACCCTAGACGAGTCTGCTGGGAGAATGCGGGGAAAAGTTGGCACCACCGTCTCTTTAACTATTTTGCCCCGAGGAGAAGAAACACCTGTCACTGTGGATTTAGTGCGGGATGTCATTTCCCTGAGCCCTGTCTACGCCACTCTGGATGAACGGTTGGATAATTTCCCTATTGGTTATGTCCGTCTGAGTCAATTTAGTGCTAATGCTGCCCAGGAAGTTGCTACAGCCATTGAGGAGTTGGAGCAACTTGGAGCTGAGGGTTATATCTTAGATCTGCGCAATAATCCTGGAGGACTGCTGGAAGCGGGAATTGAGATTGCCCGTCTCTGGCTTGAGGAAGGAAAAATCGTCTATACTGTCAATCGTGAAGGAACCATGGGCAGTTTTGAGGCTGATGGCACTGCTCTCACTCAAGATCCTCTCGTAGTATTGGTTAATGAGGGAACTGCCAGTGCGGGAGAAATTCTCGCTGGCGCTTTGCAGGATAATGGGAGAGGGTTACTGGTGGGAGAAACTACTTTTGGCAAAGGTTTGATTCAGTCCTTGTTTGAACTGGTAGATGGGGCAGGTTTAGCTGTGACGGTGGCTAAGTACGAAACTCCTAACCACAAAGATATCAATAAATTAGGCATTACTCCCGATCGCCTGGTTGCTCAAAAACCAATTTTTTTAGACCAAATAGGTACGGAAGCAGATGAACAATATCAAACAGCAGTACAATTGTTAACCAATACCATGCTCTAAAAGTTAAAAATGTTTAATTTTGCAGGCAAAAGACCCAATAATCTAGGAGTTAAAGACGGAAAACTGGCACCCTGTCCTGGTACTCCTAACTGCGTTAGCAGCCAAACTGAAGATTCAAGATTTAAAATAGCCCCTCTTCCTGGTGTGAAAATAGCCCAGGTGAAAAAAATCATTAAAAACATGGGGGGAACCACAATTATCAAGGAAACAGACAATTATCTCTATGCTGAATTTAAGAGTAAATTCATGGGCTATGTAGATGATGTGGAATTCTATCTCGATAGTATTTCTAATGTGATGCACGTCCGTTCTGCTTCCCGTTTGGGTAAATCTGACCTAGGGGTTAACCGCAAACGTATTGAAGCCATTAGAGCAAAACTGTGATTGGTAGGGTGGGCAATGCCCACCTGTACTGTCGTAATACCTCGCGCAAAGGCGCAAAGACGCAAAGGGATGAAGGCTGATGACTTATATTTTTCCGGGAATGGATCCCTATTTAGAACATCCGAATTTTTGGCCAGAAGTACATCATTGGCTAATTAGCCTCATTGCGGAAACCTTAATGCCTCAAATACGTCCTAAATATGAGGTAGGAATTGAAAAGCGAATATATGAGGTAAATGACACTAATGACACTAATGGAGAGCGTTCTCTCTTAATAGGTATTCCTGACGCAACAGTAAAACAACCGAAGAGTAACTTGGATTTACAACCAACCAATATAGCTGTTGCCGCACCCACCACACAACCAAGGAAAGTCATGGTTCCGGTACCGACGCGAATCAAACATGTATATTTAGAAGTAAGAGATATGGAAACTGGTTGGGTTGTGACAGCAATAGAAATTCTTTCTCCCGTAAATAAACGTTCTGGGGAAGGAAGAATGAGTTATTTGCAAAAACGCCAGGGCATTTTGGTAAGTTTGACAAATTTGGTAGAGATTGATTTGCTGCGGGGGGGGAAACCTATGCCCACATTGGATAATGATATAGAGAGCGATTATCGAGTTTTGGTGAGTCGGGGAACTCTTCGCCCCGAAGCAGAATTATACTCCTTTAACCTGGAAGATAGGCTGCCTAGTTTTCCTCTTCCTTTACGTTCTGAAGATAGGGAACCTATTATTGATTTACAAGTGCTATTGAATCAGGTTTATGACAGGGCTGGTTACGATTATCGGATTGATTACTCTCGGGAAGTTGTGCCCGCTTTAGCAGAAAAAGATAAGATATGGGTAAAGGAATTATTGGGGATGAAAAATCAGCGTTAATTAATGACTCTATATGGCGATCGCCCGCGAATACGCACCACCTCAGGTAAAATAGTCTTCAGCCAAAACTTCCTCTAAACTAAAAGGACACTGAGACGGAAAGGTATTTTCTGGGAACCCTGTTTCATGAACTGCTAGTTTTTTAGCGTCACGATAACACTTTCCAGTAACAAATATTTCCTCACAGTAATTTTGCAAACTAGGACTATCTTCAAATGCTTCCTTTATTCTCTGTCGATGTTCTTCTATGGTATACTTCCAACTATGAGAGCGTTTCTCAGGTTGATATTTGTATTTGAGTAAATGAAACAATAAAATCTTGAGGTTGCTATAAACACTTCTTTTCTCTTTTTTACCCATATCTTCTAGTTCTTCGATTAAATTGGGAATATCTAGAGCTGACAACTCACCATTCCGTAGCAACAAGGTGGTTTGTTGCAACCAAAGATAATAGTCTTTTTCATATAAATTTGAAATCTTGGGAATATTCAGAACAGCCATCTTTTACCCCTCTCGTTAACCACAAATTACCGTCACTGAGCATTATATCCTAATTTAACCTCCCAGTGCTATAATAGACTATAATTACCTAAAATCCTAGCACATCCTTTACTCATCGGGAACTTGAAGATGTATTGCTCGAAATTTAGATTTGAGAATCTCTCTACTACTAAGATGAAAGTCAGACAAGTTATTAAAAAGCTACAAGCAGACGGCTAGACTCTTATCCGAACGAGAGGTAGTCACAGACAATATAAACATCCCACTAAACCAGGAAAAGTAAATGCGCTACGCTATTATAATCGAAAAAGCCCAGCACAATTATGCTGCTTACGCTCCTGATGTTCCTGGATGTATTGCTACAGGAGCCACTATTGAAGAGGTGAAGCAACAGATACAAGAAGCGCTAGAATTTCATTTCGAGGGATTAGCTTTAGATAATGAATCAATTCCTCTCCCCACTACTATCTGCGATTACGTTCATCCAAAATTATCATTAAAAGAGTCTTTGGTGAGCTAGTTTTAATTGCGATCGCTAATACGGTAGATTAGGTTGGGTAGAGCGCAAGCGAAACCTAACAAAAATTTACTTTGTGGGTGTTGGGTTTCGTTCCTCAACCCAACCTACTATTACGTTCATTTTTACCCACAAATGTTTAAGACTGTTACTGTTACAAAACTTTACATTCAATGTAGGGTGGGTTCGGTGTTCGGGGAAATTTAAACCCTGCTTGCGCCCCCGCATTTTTGAACGTGGGGTTGGTGGGCATTGCCCCCCTACATAAATTTAAATTTATTTTTAATCTGTTTTAATAATTGATACATCTCCGGGAGGCGCGCGGTTATGGCGGAAGCTTTGAGATATAATTTGTGAGGCACTGCGGGAGTACCAGACACAATCTCCCCCGCTGGAACATCGTGAAGAATGCCGGTTTGGGCAGTAGCGATGGCCCCATCTCCAATTTTAGCCTCATTGGCTATCCCTACTTGACCGCCTAACATAACTTGATTACTAATTGTTACCCTACCAGCTAAACCTACTTGGGCAGCAAAAGCACAATAGGAACCTACCTGACAGCCATGGCCTATCTGAACTAAGTTATCTATTTTAGTATGGCTGCCGATGCGGGTTTCCCCCACGGCGGGACGGTCGATATTGCTGTTGCACCCTACTTCAACTCCGTCTTCCAGCACAGTACAGCCAGATTGTTCCATCTTCACCCAGCCTTGGGGAGTGGGGACGAAGCCAAAACCTTCCGCACCGATGACTGCACCACTATGAATGACGCAATGAGCACCAATACGAGTGCGTTCATGGATGGTACAATTGGCGTGGAGGATAGTACTGTGGCCGATTTCTACATCGGGATACACTACCACATTGGGGTGAATACAAGCGCGATCGCCTATTTTCACCCTTTCTTGAATTACTACATTCGCTCCCATATAAACATTTTTCCCCACCACCGCAGAGTCTGCTATAATTGCTGTAGGATGAATTCCTGGCTCGGGGTGGAAAGGCTGATAAAATAGACTTATACTTTGGGCAAATAGTTGGCGGGGTGAGTCTGTAGCAAGCCAAGCAATACCCAGATCCAAAGCAGTCTTCTGGAGAGTTTCATCCAGGGGTAAAATCAAAGCAGTAGCAGCAGTTTGAGTGAGGAACTTGGCATATTTTGCACCCTCAATGTAGCTGAGGGTTCCCGAGACTGCTTGATCAATAGCTGCAACTCCAGTAATATTTGGGTTACAATGGGGAGCGAGGGGGAGACTATTATGATATTCTCCCTTCCCTAATTCTTCCAAAAGTTCGCTAAATTTCATGCTCGTAGGAGGTAGTTAAAGATGACAATTTCACTGAAGAAAGGAGAAAGAGTCTCCTTGGAAAAAGTAGCACCAGGTTTGGTGGCAGGATTTATTGGTCTTGGTTGGGATGTGAAAGCTACGGATACCGGGAGTGATTTCGATTTGGACGCATCTGTTTTTCTCCTAGGTGCTGATGAAAAAAAGGTTTCTGACAAACACTTTATTTTTTACAATAACCTCACCTCACCAGATCCAGATAAATCAGTGCAGTTAATGGGGGATAATCGCACTGGGGAAGGAGAAGGAGACGACGAAGTAGTTATCGTGGATCTGCGTAAAATACCAGCAGAAGTGGAGAAAATCGTTATTTGTGTCACTATCTATGAAGCAGATAAACGGGGACAAAATTTTGGTCAAGTGGGGAATGCTTACGTGCGTCTAGTGGATGTGCAGAGCAAGAAGGAAGTGCTGCGCTATGATTTAGAAGAGGATTTTTCTGTGGAAACTGCATTGATTATGACAGAATTATACCGCAAAAATGGCGAGTGGCGAGTTAATGCGGTGGGTTCTGGCTATCAAGGTGGTTTGGAAGCTCTCTTAAATAGGTATAGTTAAAAGTTAATATACTATTCTTAGTATAACTCAGGAGGTAA
>JACONB010000118.1 GCA_014323965.1 Prochloron sp. SP5CPC1
GGAAAAAGGTCGTGCAGATGCCCAAATAGTAGGGGCTACCCTGAAGAACAATAACTTCCATGGTTTTTATTGCAGCCCTCTGCAACGAGCCAAGCAAACTGCTACTATCATTCACAGCTGTCTAGACAATCCTCCTGCTCTACAACCCACTGGATTGCTACAGGAAATTGACCTGCCCCTCTGGGAGGGTTGGGACAAGGATGAGGTTAAAGCCAAATTTCCCGAGGAATACCGCTGCTGGAAAGAGCGTCCCCAGGAGTTTAAAATGGAAGTCAATGGTAAGACTCATTTTCCTGTTGCTTCTCTCTACGCTCAAGGGGAGCAGTTTTGGCAAGAAATCATACCCCAACATATAGACAAAATCATTTTAATTGTAGCTCACAACGGCATTAACCGCTGTTTAATTATGAGCGCCCTTTCTATCCCTCTTTCTCGTTATCACTCCCTCCAACAGTCCAACTGCTGCATTAATGTCCTCAATTTTACTGGGGGTTGGGGCGAACCAGTGCAGTTAGAGTCTTTAAATCAAACTTCTCATTTGGGTATACCCTTAGCCCCACCCCGTCCACCCCGAAATCGTCTCCGCTTATTGCTGGTGCGTCACGGAGAAACGGAATGGAATCGTGCATCCGTGTTCCAGGGAATCAAAGATATTCCCCTCAACGATACAGGAAGGGAACAAGGAAAGAAAGCAGCAGATTTTCTCAAAGAGGTGAAGATAGACTTTGCTATCAGTAGTCACCTCTTGCGTCCCAAAGAAACTGCCCAGATTATCTTACAGCATCACCCGGACGTGACTTTAGAAGTGCGAGAAGAACTACAGGAAATTTGTCACGGACTCTGGGAAGGAAAACTAGAGAGGGAAATAGAAGCAGAGTTTACCGATTTGCTCCGTCAATGGAAAGAAGCACCGGAAACGGTACAAATGCCCGAAGGGGAGAATTTACAGCAAGTTTGGGATCGGGCGATCGCCTGTTGGCAGGATATAGTGCAAACCTTTAGTGCTACCGAGGAAGAAAAAACTGGTTTAATTGTAGCTCACGATGCTATTAACAAGGTGATTCTCTGTGATTTACTCGGTTTGACACCCGCTGATTTTTGGCTGATCAAACAGGGTAATGGCGCCATCAGTGTGATAGACTATCCTCAAGGTGCTTTATGTTTACCCGTCTTCCAGGGGATTAATATTACCACTCACCTCAGTGGGGGTATTTTGGATCAAACAGCAGCAGGAGCATTGTAAAATAGGATTAAACCACAGTTTGATGCGGAATATGACATTCATATAGTTGATAGGATCGCCAGGTGCGATAATAATAGTTTAAATTACGTTTACACTCAACACCATCATTCAACTTTAATGGCTCAGGAAAATCAGCTTTTCCCAGCCCTGTATCCATCATCAACCAAACATCTCTGGTTTTAATGTTTAAAGGAGAAATACTATCCCATAATGACTCATATCCTTTCTCTCTAGACAAGAATACCCAGTCAGTATCAGAACCAGGGACATTTTCTAAAGCCATAGCATAGCTAATTCCCAAAGCAATGTCTAAGTTATCTTTATAGCTAAAAATAACTGTAAATGGTTTCTTAATTTGATTTAAATCTAATGCCACTTTATCAGGTAGGTAAGGCTTAAGAAAGGTGAGATTAAAGATAACACATCCAGAAGATATAACCCCAACAAGGAAGAGGATTATTACTGATTTATACCTTTTCAGAAATCCTATTGGTTTTGCACCTGAACCTGAATTACCAATAGCAAAAGCTCCTCCAAACAAAACACAAACCGCAGGATAATAGGTAAAATTGTAGCGAAAAGCAATACTTATGTCCTTTTGTAAAAGATAAATAATTGCGCAATAGGCTAATAAAATAACCAGGATATATCCACCTAAAAATAGCGTGGCACGATGGGTAACAGGAGATTGGTATAGTTGAGTTATTCTAGGGAAAATATGTCGCCCCAACCAAAGAGCAAAACCTAACATCGTCAGAGCGGCGATCGCCTGGCTCCAAATCGGTTGGTGTTCCACAGGAAGTAAGATAGCCATAACCAGCCAGCCTGCGAACAATTGAACAAAAGGAGTGATAAAATCTGGGGTGGGTAACCAAGTAGTGTAGGGACTATGGAAATGTTCAAATAGAATGGGAAACCAAGGAGAATAACTCCATACAACCCCCAAACTCATACCCAAGAGTATACCCAAATGTTTTCGAGGTAAAAAGAGGGTAAGCAGGAGCACTTGAGCAGCAAATACCAGCCAACAGAAATAGTGGCTATAACATGCTAAACCATGGCAAACTCCCCACATTAACCACAGTAGAAGTCTGGTTTTCAACGGAGGATTTTTTAAGAGGGCGATGGACGCCAGTAAAGTCAGAGTAATAAAAAAAACAGGGAGAGTATATTGACGTGCTTCTTGAGATAAATAAACCCCAAAAGGTGAAACAGCAGTAAAAGCAGCCGCCATGATACCAGCAGTAGGGGAAAAAGCCAAGCGAGCGAGGAAATAAACAGCTATAATCCCACCAACTCCCAATAAAGCAGAAAGGGAGCGCAATTTCCAGCCCAGAGGTTGACTCCAAGAGGAACTCATTTCCAACCAGCGATACATCAAACAAAAGAATAGAGGGGGATGAGTTGATTGCTGGGCAAGAGTTAGAGCAACTTCGTGACAACTTTTACCTTCTTGAAAAACAAATAGATCCTGCAACTGTGTGGAGTGGATAATTGTGGCAACGGGAATGTCATTATAATCCCTTCCCACACTAAATAAAGCAGTAATCACCTCATCTAACCAGAGAGGTTTCATTTCTAAATTCCAGAACCTGAGAACACACCCCAGAGCGATAACTGCCATTAATATAAGAAGATGTCCACAAGGAAAGGGACGATATTTCATGATAATCGTTAATGGTTAAAAATAGCCTTTGAGAATGTTATTCCGATGGCGATTCCGTAACTTTCTCAAAGCTTTGGCTTCAATTTGGCGAATTCGTTCCCGAGTGAGATTAAATAGTCGACCAATTTCCTCCAACTCTTTCCCCTTACCATTCTCCAAGCCATAACGCAAGATTAATACCTCTTGCTCCCTAGTGCTGAGAGTTTTGAGTGCTTTTTCTAAGTCTTCCAGCAGGAGAATTTTTCCTACTTCTTCTTCTACTGTTAGCCCCTCAAATGGAAGAGAGTCTACTAATGTAGCATATTCTTCTCCTTCTACGGGAAGATCTAGGGAAAGAATCGTCTGAAAGCTATTGGCAACCAAACACAGCTTTTTCACTGTGATTTTCAGCCGGGATGCAACTTCTTGCTTGGTGGGGGTACGACCCATTTCTTCTGTTAGAGTGGCAATTTTGTTTTTAATCCGAGACATAGTTTCCCAGAGATGGACGGGGAGACGAACAGTGCGAGCTTGGTTACAAATTGCCCTAGTAATTGACTGTTGAATCCACCAATAAGCGTAAGTAGAAAAGCGATAACCTTTTTGACCGTCGAACTTTTCTGTCGCTCGAATCAATCCGAAAGTACCCTCTTGAATCAAATCTTCTAACTCCACCCCCTTCTTCTGATATTTTTTCGCCATGGAGACTACCAGACGCAGATTAGAACAGATCATCTTCTTCTTAGCAAAGCGCCCCAATGATAGGCGATGGCGTAATTCTGACAGAGAAATTCCCGTAGCATCAGCCCATTCTTGCTCATTTGGTTTCCTCAATGAAGAAGTTGCCAAATCTGCTTCCACTCCTTCCAATGCTACCAAGTCCGCAATTTTTGCCGCCAATTCTCTTTCTTCGGCAGCTTCTAGCAGGGGAATGGGACCGATTTTGCGCAGGTAAAGGCGAAGGGAGTCGGTGGTATAAGATTGCCGACTACGCCTTTTGTTCATGAAGTCAAAGGCTTCTTCTTGGATATCATAAAGTTCTTGTGGATCAGTAGTTACGGCGGCGATGGCTTCCAAACGATGCAAGTCATAGTAACTGGGAGTGATCAGATCGATCTGCCAATATTTGCTCTCTCCCTCCCGGGGATTCACCACAATCAGCTGTTGATACTCAAAAGTACCCAGGAGCAAAAAAACGGTCTTCCTTTTGTGGGGGGCAAAATGTTTGGCGATCGCCTTCATTGAGGATAAGAGTTTAGATCCCGCTAACTTAAAGAGCAATACAAGCAAACCCCCATCTCCCACATCCCCAATTAAATAAGCCTCCTTCATCATCTCTGTACAATCACATGGGAGTTCTAACTCCGACAAATTGACGGGTTCGGCAGCAGCATCATAACCCAGTTTCCGAAATAGAGCGGCTATTCTCTTTGGACTATCAGCATTTTGGATCTCTTCTAGCGTCAAGTCACGCTTTGGCATTGCTTCTTTTTTTACTTATCCTTCTCCTCATTGTACCATAGACTGGAGAATGAGCAAAACATTTAAAGATTTAATGCATCTAACTGCCAATCCAGAATCGGGCATTGGTACAAATTAGCTTGCCGTCCTTCTCCTGTTGCACTAAGTTTAATCTTAATAAATTTTTTATGCAAGTAAGGTAACCTTGACGCCCACTCAATAGCCGTAATTCCGGGGGTAACTTCAAGGGAATCCCAGTAAATTTCAGGATTAAGGGATTCAATTTCAATTATTGGCAAGCGGTATAAATCCAAATGATACAAAGGCAACCTTCCTCCATAATATTCATTTATTATGGTAAAAGTAGGGCTAACAATATCTGTTTCTGGAATCCCCAATCCAGCGCCAATACCTTGAACCAAGGTAGTCTTTCCCGCACCCAATCCACCTTCCAGCAGAACCGCAGTACCCGCCGGGAGAGATTCCCCCAGCAACCTGCCCAACTTTACTGTTGCTCCCCTAGAAGCAAGGGAAATAATCATTCGACAAAATTGTAAAATAGTTATAAATGTTTGACATATAGACTAACCCACACCCTACACCCCACTACCAAATCTTTTGCGTGCGATGGTACCAGCGGAGTAAAACTCCGGCTAAACGTTGGGGATCGTGGCGAACATATCCAGTTTCCGGGTCTTCATCCATCACATCAGCATAAATTGTCCGCCGTCCCAGTTTTTTCACATTTTCCCAGTCAAAAAAGACTGGGATGGAGTTTTCCTGAGCGTAACGCTGCTGTGCTCCCTCTCCGGGGTTGTACCGCTGGACCAAAACAGCATCAAAGACCTTACCACCACAAACCTGATCGATAGCTTGGATGTGATTAGCGACAGTATAGTCTTGGGTTTCTCCCGGTTGAGTCATAATGTTACAGATGTAGATACGGGGAGCTTTACTTTTAGCGATCGCCTCCCGAATCTCCGGCACTAAAAGATTGGGAATAACGCTGGTATAGAGACTACCGGGTCCGAGAATAATCAAATCAGCAGATTCAATCGCTTCAATAGCTGAGGGTAATGCAGGGGGGGCTGAAGGAATACAGCTAATATCACTTATCTGTCCTCCCGCTTCGCTAATATTGGACTCTCCCTCAATCACCCTGCCGTCAGTTAACTGAGCGCGGAGGTGTATATCCCTTAAGGTAGCGGGCAATACCCTCCCCCGCACTGCCAAAACCTTAGAACTAGCATCGGTGGCTTGGGCTAAGTCCCCAGTTATCTCGCTCATGGCTGTGAGGAACAAATTGCCAAAACTATGACCTCTCAAACCATTGCCAGCAGTAAATCGGTATTGAAACAATTCTGTTAATAATTTTTCTTCGTCTGCTAGGGCTGCTACGCAGTTGCGAATATCTCCTGGGGGTAGAACGCCAAATTCTCGTCGTAGTCGCCCGGAAGACCCTCCATCATCGGCAACGGTAACAATAGCGGTAATGTTAGCACTGTATAGCTTGATGCCTCGGAGCAAGGTAGAAAGCCCGCTTCCCCCCCCAATAGCCACAATTTTTGGAGCGAGATTTAAACTTCGGCGAGCTAGAAGAACGTCCACCAGTTCTGGATCTGTTTCTGACTGGAGGGCGGAAGTAATCGACCCCAAGGCTCCGGTTTGTCCTAAAAAAATTAATAATAAGCCGCAACCAATGGCGATGGTTCCCGATAAATAGCTGGGAATAATACTAGCGAGAGTCTCCAATATCTGAGAGGTG
>JACONB010000119.1:0-6103 GCA_014323965.1 Prochloron sp. SP5CPC1
GCTTTTGGTGGGGGTAACGGCTGCCAAAACCCTGGCTGCCATACACCAAAAGCCTTTTCTGGGTATCCATCACTTAGAAGGTCACATTTACGCCAGTTATTTGAGCGAACCCCAGCTGGAACCTCCTTTTTTATGTCTCTTGGTTTCTGGGGGGCACACAAGCTGGATTTATGTGAAAGATTGTGGTAACTATGAGGTGCTAGGAAGAACCCGGGATGACGCTGCGGGAGAAGCTTTTGATAAAGTAGCGCGGCTACTGCACCTGGGATATCCGGGAGGACCGGAAATAGATAGGGTGGCAAAAACTGGTAATCCTCAAGGGTTTGCCCTACCGGAGGGTAAAATTGGACTGCCAGAAGGGGGCTATCATCCCTACGATTGTAGTTTCAGCGGTTTAAAAACGGCGGTGTTGCGGTTGGTGGAGAAATTACAACAACAGGGAAAGGTCGATTTGCCGGTGGAGGATATAGCAGCCAGTTTTCAGGAGACAGTTGCCCGATCCTTGACCAAAAGGGCGATCGCCTGCGCTAGGGATTTTGGTCTCAAAACTATTGTTGTGGGTGGTGGGGTGGCGGCAAATAGCTGCCTGAGAAAGCACTTAAAGGCTGCTGCTGCTGCTCATGGTTTTACAGTTCATTTTCCCCCCCTCAAACTTTGCACTGACAACGCGGCTATGATTGGCTGTGCTGCTGCGGATCATTTCAACCGGGGACATAGATCCAATCTCACTCTGGGGGTAAAATCTCGAATGTCTGTTACGGATGTAATGGAGCTTTATTTAAATGAAGGTTTCACGCAGAGGCGCAAAGGCGCGGAGGGAGGAGGAGAATGTTTGGTTTTCTCAATTTAAACAAACCTGAGGGAATGACTTCTCATGATTGTGTTGCTAAGGTGTGGCGGATTTTGCACGCGACGCGAGTAGGACATGGGGGGACTCTGGATCCGGCGGCAACGGGGGTTTTACCCATTGCTGTGGGGAAAGCGACTCGATTGTTGCAATTTCTGCCGGAAAATAAGGCTTATGAGGCTAGAATTCGCTTTGGGGTGAGGACCACTACTGACGATTTGGAAGGGGAGATTATTGCTACGTCCCCAGCAGGGGAGTTGACTTGCGAGATGGTAAAAACTCTCTTGAGTCAGTTTCAAGGGACTATAGAGCAGGTTCCTCCCGTTTACAGTGCCATTCAGCGAGGGGGTAAAAGGCTCTATGAGTTGGCGCGGGCGGTCGATTCCGTGGAGGTTCCGGTGCGAACTGTGCAGGTGAGTAAGATAGAGGTTTTGGCTTGGTACCCAGGGGAGTTTCCGGAAATATCTGTGGCGATCGCCTGCGGTTCAGGAACTTATATTCGGGCGATCGCCCGGGATTTGGGGGCAGCAGCGGGGGTTGGTGGCACTTTAGCGGCTTTGACTCGTACTGAAAGTTGCGGGATGAAGTTGGCTGATAGTTTGACTTTTGAACAGTTAGGAAGTCATTCTCTCATTGCTCCCAATATGGCTTTACAACATCTAAATGTGGTTACTTTAAAGGATGAAGATGCTCGACGGTGGTGTCAAGGTCAGAAAATTGCTATTTCTGCGAACCAGCAGTTATCAGATAGCCTCAAAGTTTGTGGTGAAGATGGACGGTTTTTAGAGATGGGTAAGGTTACAAATTTGTCTTCTACCACTTTACTAATTCCTAAGGTGGTGTTTTAATTCCATTCTCAATAGCCCTTAACCTGAATTGTGGGCTACTTATAAAACCCCTACAGGGTTTCAATCTCTCTTATCTTTCTTTGTGTCAAGAGCGCCTCTGTGGTATAACCCTATAACAGTTGCTTTTTGTAATTTTCTCGTGTATAATTTATTGAATCGGACAGTTAACCGACATCGGAGTATCCAGTTCCTCGAAAAAAATAAAAATTTTACAGAAAAACTCTAAAACCCTCTTGATAAATAAAAAATTTTCTGCTATGATGGAAATATAAGTGGGGCTAAACGTCTTACTCACCTACTTTTCATATGGACAACTACTTGATATAAGTAAATTTTTGATGAGTAATACATACACAGCTATTTTTGAGCATGAGGATCGATGGTACATTAGTTACTGTCCAGAAATCCCTGGTGCAAATGGCCAAGGTCTTACGAAAGAAGAAGCTCGGCAGAGCCTGGCAAGTGCAATTGAGTTGATTTTGCATGATCGACGAGAAGACATGTTGCGAGGATTACCGAATGATGCTGAACAAGATACGGTGATTGTAGGGTGAAGAGAGGTGTTTTACTTCGTCATCTTCGACGATATGGATGCTATCTCAAGCGGGAGGGATCAGCTCACTCACTATGGTGTAACCCAAATACTGGTGTTGTTGAAGCTATTCCTCGTCATTCCGAGGTACCCAATCGGTTAGCAAAAAAGATTTGCCGTGCCCTGTCAGTTCCAGAGATTGGTGGATAATACTGACTATACATTGCCAGAGTTAGTTCTGCGCCACCTGGAAGTACCGCCATCGTGCCACGTTAGGAGACGGTCGATTTCCAGCTTGTTGAGTAGCGCTGGTATAATGTCCATACCAGTGAGTTTGTTAGGAATTTATAATTATGGCAAGTCTGCCAATCAGCGACCACATCGCCCTCGAAGTAGAAAATGACGCTTTGAGAGAAATTGAGAACCTGGATCAGCACCTACAGGATCACTTTCAAACTAAATTTTTAGTTCAGCCCTCACTTACTCGACTTTTAGTGAGTTTCCAGGGGAACAAAACTAGACCTATTTATCGGTGGTATAAGTACAAAGAAGCTTTCTCTGCTTCTCTTGTGGAGCTTTTATTCCAGAAGTATGGATTGGCTCAAGGCAAGATATTAGACCCTTTTGCAGGTAGTGGAACAGCTTTGTTTGCCGCTAGCAATCTTGGAATTGATGCTGATGGCATTGAATTGTTGCCTATTGGTCAACAAATTATTGACACCAAAATTTTAACTTCTGAATTTACATCTGATGACTTTACACGGCTAAAGACTTGGGTGAATTTGCGGATATGGAAACAGGTTGAAAAAGAATTCAGCCTGCCAGAGTTCAGAATTACGAAAGGAGCCTATTCTCTAGAAACTAAAACAGCAATTGAGCAATATATCGGAGCTTGTTCTCAGGAAAACCCAAGAGTTAAAGCAGTTTTGTTTTTTGCTTTACTTTGTGTTTTAGAATCCATAAGCTATACCCGTAAAGATGGACAGTATCTTCCTTGGGATTATCGTTCTGGTCGTGAACAAGGAAAGAAGCCTTTCAATAAAGGTGAGATTTTGGAATTTGATTACGCCATTACTAATAAAATTAACGAAATCATCAACGATTTAGATCCCTTTGCACATCAGATAGCGCTCTTCCCAACTAAGCAAACTAAAGGTCAAATTGCTCTCTATAAAGGCTCGTGCCTTGAAGTAATGCCATCTTTACCTGATGAAACCTATGATGCCATTATTACGTCTCCCCCTTATTGCAATTGATACGACTACACCCGCACCTATGCATTAGAGCTGGCATTGTTAGCTATTTCTGAAAAGGGATTAGCTGCTCTTCGCCAAGAGATGTTAAGTTGTACAGTTGAAAATCGTCCAAAAGATTTGTTAGCTATGAATCAAAATTGGGACTTAGCTTTAAGTGTTGCTGATTCACAAGCTCTATTGCAAGCTATTTTAAAATATTTAGACAACCAAAAGTTACGGGGTGTATTAAACAATAACGGTATACCTAGAATGATAAGAGGTTACTTTTATGAAATGGCTTGTATAATACAAGAATGTTCTCGTGTGCTTAAATCTGGAGCATTATTGTTTATGGTAAACGACAATGTGCGTTACGCGGGGGTGAGTGTTTCAGTGGATCTGATTCTTTCTAACTTGGCTGAGAAATTAGGCTTTACGGTTGAAAATATTCTTATTTTACCAGGTAATAAGGGTAATAGTAGTCAACAAATGGGAAATCATGGGCGTTATCCTTTAAGAAAATGCGTTTATGTGTGGAGGAAGCAATAACTTGAACCTATGAATACCTATCGTAACCATCTTCAATCTAGTGATGACCTTGTCACAACTTATGAAGCAACTCGTGCAGGTTTTGTGGCACTTGCCCTTGAAAAGAATCGACTGGCTACACCTTACGTTGCGGAAGCCAGGGCGCTTCAGGAAGCAGCAATTCAAGCTGTCAGCCCTGCTGATTTGTTAAATATTCAGGGTATTGAGATGGGATTGTTAACTGGGGCAGGACTATCTAACAAATCTCTTGCTTATTTGATGCCAGAGGATAAAATTGATGCAATTAATGGTTTGATTAAGAACTTTCTTGAGCCACATGCGATTTCGTGGAGGAATTGGTTTTTAGGTTTCTGCTAACTCGTGGCGACACCCTTGGTGGTTCAATGGGTAACGTTGGTGGAGCATTAGCACGAAGAAAGTTAACCCGTGCAATCCTTTCAACCCTCACAATTGCTGGTAAGAAATATTACTGGCAACACTCAAAGACGAAAAAGTGGATCAATATGACAAGCAATGACACAGAAATTGAGTTGTCTTTACGTGGAATAAGTTGGGAGAGTACACTTGCCCGTCTGTGTACTGATTTACAATTTGAAAGTTCCCCTAGTCAAGAGTAATGTGGATCTATGTCTGTTTAGTGTTGCTCCAACAGAACTGAAAATTCAGCCGTCAGAAGTTTCACCCTATGTCATCGCTTTAGGTGAACTTAAGGGAGGTATAGATCCAGCTGGAGCAGATGAACATTGGAAAACGGCTCAAGCAGCATTAAATCGTATACGGGAAGCGTTTTCTAGAGTTGGGCATTCCCCTTTGACTTTCTTTGTGGGAGCAGCAGTTGCAAAAAGGATGGCGGGTGAAATCTGGAATCAATTGGAAAACGGCATCCTCAGTAATGCTGCGAACCTGAATGAAGAGAATCAAGTTGCATCTATTTCTCGTTGGCTGTGCAACCTGTAGAAGCAACTGCTACCTAACACTTATACTTGTCAAAATCGAGAGGATTGGCTATCTTGCCGTTCATCGATTTGGCGCAGGTCGTTTTCAAGACCCTGTGGCGATCGCTATATAATTAGCAGTTAAATAGAGCCTGAAAGCGGAAATTACTATGGTAACTGAATACATTCATACTGCAATGCACAGAGCGGTTTATGAGATTCTAGAAGACGGTATATATTATGGGGAAATCCCGGAGCTTGAAGGATTGTTAGCAAGTGGTATTACTCTGGAAGAGTGCCGCAAGAATTTGCAGTCTGCTTTAGAGGATTGGCTAATGTTCAGTCTGGCGAATCATCTTTCTATTCCAAAGCTTGATGATATACAGATTTTCATCCCGGAGGCTGTATAAATGCCATTTTTTGGTTTAATCAAGCAGAAAGAATTGATTAGCTATCTGCGCAAGGCAGGTATGATAGGCCCATTTTCGGGTGGTAAGCACCCAATCATGCTTAAAGGAACAATTCGATTAACCATTCCTAATCCTCATACAGGAGATATCAGCAAGGGACTCTGAAATTACTAAGGAGGAATGGGAGAAATTGTAAATGGACTTTTTTACAGCAGTATTACGACAGAGCGAAGGATTTTGGGTGGAAAATGGAGTAGTGGGACAAGGGGATACACAGGAGCAGGCTGTTGCAAAACTCAAAAAAGCGGTTGAATCCCTAGAGGAAGCTTATGGAGAAGACTTGATTTATATTCACCTATACCTATCTCAGTTCAAGAATTGCACGAATTTTTATCGTAGGTTGGGTTAAACGCAAGTGAAACCCAACAGCGCCAACCCATTTACGGTTGCTCATTTTTGATTATAAGCTTCAAAGCTGCTTGGGTTAAAGGATGTTGGGAAAGCCTATCCTGCTGCCCTTCTTGGACGACTTTTGCTAGGAATTGAAAAAAATTCCCAAAAACAGTTTGGGTGTGAGGATGGTTTTTTCCGAGAGTTTGGATAAGGATAGCCAAAGCACGCTTCAAGAGAGGTTCTGCTTCTGTGTACCTCCCCATAGCTTGGTATAGTGCTGCCAAGTTATTGAGGCTAGTAGCAGTAAAAGGATGATTAGCTCCCAACTCCTTCTTTATGATAGCCAAAACACGA
>JACONB010000119.1:6120-10047 GCA_014323965.1 Prochloron sp. SP5CPC1
AGGTTCTGCTTCTGTGTATTTCCCCATAGAGTAGTATAGTAACGCCAAGTTATTGAGGCTAGTAGCAGTAAAAGGATGATTAGCTCCCAACTCCTTCTTTCTTATAGCCAAAACACGATTGTAGAGAGGTTCTGCTTCTGTGTATTTCCCCATAGAGTAGTATAGTAACGCCAAGTTATTGAGGCTAGTAGCAGTATCAGGATGGTTGGCTCCCAACTCCTTCTCTCTTATAGCCAAAGCACGCTTCAAGAGAGGTTCTGCTTCCGTGTACTTCCCCATAGAGTTGTATAATCCTGCCAAGTTATTGAGGCTATTAGCAGTATTAGGATGATTGGCTCCTAACTCCTTCTCATATATAGCCAAAGCACGATTATAGAGAGGTTCTGCTTCTGTGTATTTCCGTATAGACTCGTATAATAATTCTGCTAAGTTATTGAGGCAAGTAGCAGTATAAGGATGGTTAGCTCCTAACTCTTCCTCTGTAATAGCCAAAGCACGCTTCAAGAGAGGTTCTGCTTCTGTATACCTCCCCATAGCTTGGTATAATCCTGCCAAGTTATTGAGGCTACCAGCAGTATAAGGATGGTTTTCTCCAAAACGTTGTTGTGCAAAAGTAACATATTCCTGAAACCAATTCTCTGCGTCTTCCCAGCGGCTTTGGTATTGCGCTATCCTTCCCAAAGCAATAAAGAGCGGAATTCTATCAATATCATTCTCAATCCAATCAGTTAAGTGAGTGGCAGCCTCTACTAAATGAGGTAGCGCCTCCTGTACCCCTTCTACTACCTCTACAGTTACGGTTTCCGGCACCCTGTTGGCTACCCCTATCAGCCCCTGAGCCACGGATTGCCTGAGTTTATCCCTTTGCTCCTCTAATTCTGTTGCTAACTTCTCCCTCACAAACTCCCGCACTAGGGTATGAAAACTATAAGTTCCCGTTTGCGATTCCGTTGACAGGAGAGAAAGGTGCACTAGTTTCTCATCCAACTCCTCTTCTAAATCTTCCTCATCCCAATCTGGTAAAGCTGCTTGAATTAAATGGAGGGGAATAGGAGCCAGAGCAAAGAGACTTAACGCTCCTGCTAAAATGTGGGTAGAGGGTTTTAAGGTTGCCCAGGATAACTCAAAAGCTGCTGCTACGTTATTTCTGTAGCCCATTTCTTCCCGTACTTCACCACCTACCGCTTTTGCCTTCAGGCGCTTTTGCTTCAAACGCTCCAAGGTCTTTGCTAAGGTTAAATGAGGTCGTGGGGCCAAATAACGCCCCACCAATTCTAACCCTAGGGGTAAATAACCCAACCACTTACAGAGTGCTCTGGCAGCGGCTACTTCCTCTTTAATGCGGTTGTCATCATTTACCAACCGCCGCAACAGCCGAAAAGCAGCAGAAGGGGGCAACACGTCCAAGTCTAACCGCTGCACCGGTGGACCCCAGCGCTTCCTGGTGGTGAGCAACACCCGAAACCGTCCGTCCTGGGGCAACAGTTCCTTCACGTGCCTAAAATCTTCCTCATCGTCCCAAACCAGCAACCGCTCCCCGTGGGGAAACCGCTCTAGCCACTGTTCATAGACCCACCGCACCTTATCTCTGTCTTTCACCAAGTTATCCGGGGGTGCCGGCCAGCGACACAAGGAATTATTGACCAGAATTTGCCCAACCCGATCTCCCCGCTCCAGCCACCAAATTCCACCACTATACTTCTTTTTTCTTTGTTTTACGTATTGTCGTACTAATTCTGTTTTCCCTACACCCCCCATACCTGCTGCTGCTGCAATAGCCACCGTTCCATGGCTCTCCAATAGTCGCTCCAGCTCTTCCAGCTCTCCTTTCCTTCCAACAAAAGTTTTATTTTCAACTTCAGGGTATAGGTAAGGAACTTGACCATCTTTTACTCGTGACTTATTAACGTTAATAAAAAATTTATTATCCTTAACTATATTAGTATCGCCGTCAACATTTATACCCGATTGTTGCTCGTTCCTCGCCTCCCTCATAACTCTCTCCTAAACTAAGAAATTGTTAGGGTATTGCCAGAAATAGTATTCCCATTACCTTTCACATTAATACCCTTCCAGTTCTCAATCACCGTTGGGGGTATTTGTCTCCAAACATTTTCCATCACCTCAACAACTTCCGGCTCCTTTATTTCTTCTGCTACCATAGCTAACAGTTTCTGCTCATCCATTGTACCAGAAGGTAATTTACGTTGCAAGCGATCGCCAATATTGCGGAGCTCTTTTTGTAATGTTGCCGGTAACTTCAAAACTCCATCCTTCAAAGACGGCAATATTGAATTGATTATATCGCTGGTTGGTTTTTCTGCGCCATGTTTCCACAACCACGCTGCTACTATTCCTAACTCTATCGGTTCCATGGGTAATACCGAGTTCATATTTCCTCCTTATATTAACATCCTCTCCCTCTCTTCCCTCTGCGCACTCTGCGCCTCTGCGGTTTATTTAATATAGTGGCAAACTCAGGGGAAATGGTTCATCATAGCAAAGGTACTGGCGAAACACACTACTAATGACATCAACCCAATTGCAATCACCAACAGTTCATAACCTCCCCAATGGTTTGACTATCGTAGCAGAGCAAATGCCTGTAGAAGCAGTAAATTTAAATCTGTGGCTCCATGTGGGTTCTGCGTGGGAAGCAGACGAAATTAACGGGATGGCTCACTTCCTGGAACATATGGTCTTCAAAGGCACTCAGCGTCTCCAAAGTGGGGACTTCGAGCGCAAGATTGAAGAACGAGGTGCGGTGACCAATGCAGCTACTAGCCAAGAATACACCCACTATTATATTACTACTGCTCCTCAAGATTTTGCCACTTTAGCTCCCTTGCAACTAGATGTAGTTTGCAACCCCAGTATTCCCGAAGATGCTTTTGAGCGGGAGCGATTCGTAGTGTTGGAAGAGATTCGCCGTTCTGAAGATAATCCCCGGCGTCGCACTTTTGCTCGCGCTATGGAGACTTGTTTTGAAAATTTGCCCTATCGTCGTCCAGTACTCGGTCCCGCTGCTGTAATCGAACAGTTGAAGCCCCAGCAAATGCGGGATTTTCACACTCAATGGTATAGACCTTCATCTATGACTGCTGCGGTGGTGGGGAATCTCCCTGTGGAAAGATTAATCCAGATTGTAGCAGAAGGTTGGGAGCAAGTTCAACCAGCAGATAAAGGCACCTCTTCCGTTGAGAAGATTACCCAGACTCAATCTTTGTCCCCGGAACCTCTTTTTAAGAACATAGTGCGTCGGGAATATAGGGATCCCCATTTGCAGCAAGCACGATTGGTGATGCTTTGGCGAGTACCGGGAATAAGGCAACTGTCCCAAACCTATGGTCTGGACGTTGTGGCGGCAATTTTAGGACAAGGTAGAACTTCTCGACTGTTTCGCTCTTTGCGGGAAGAGCGTTCTCTTGTATCTCAAATCGGCGCTAGTAATATGACTCAAGGGGTTCAGGGTGTCTTTTATATTGCAGCTAAGTTACCACCAGAGAATGTCGAGGAGGTGGAAAGGGCGATCGCGGAACACTTGCGTCGTCTCCAAACCGAACCTATTACCTCAGAGGAGCTAGAGCGTATCCGTACTAAGGTAGCTAATCACTTTATCTTTAGCAACGAACGCCCCAGTGATCGGGCTAATCTCTACGGTTACTATTATTCTCAGTTGGGGGATTTAGAACCTGCTCTCAATTATCCTGCTGCTATTCAAGCAGTACAGAAGGCTGACGTACAAGCTGCCGCCTCCCGCTATCTTTCCCCGGAAGCTTATGGTATTGTGGTAATGAAACCAGCTTCTTCAGTTACCAGTCACCAGTAACCAGTTACCAAAATGTGGATAATTTTCAATCAGTTTACTTTAAGATAGTAGCTGGTAGCAACAATTGCCCACAGAGCTACAAACAATTTCAAAAACCT
>JACONB010000120.1 GCA_014323965.1 Prochloron sp. SP5CPC1
TAGTTTGGAGACATTTCCCAGTTTCCCACTCCCACACCTTGACAGTCTTGTCCGAACCCCCACTCACTATCCTCTTCCCGTCGCCAGAAAAAGCAGGGGTCTTTTTGAGGAAGATGACCGTTATGAAGTTTGGTTTTTTCCATAGTAGTGTAGAGTGCGTTATCAATAAGATAATTTATTATTAAATCTCAACGAAGTTAAGGTAGAGTTGTTAAAAAGTTAAATTAAACTTAACCTCCCCATCCTCATATTACTCTACGGTGTTTCTAAAAGCAACCTGGAAGAAGCCTGCAAACCAGCACTTTTGAGATGTTCTACCGTTGTTTTCTCATTTTCTACCCAAAAATCATGTCCGAAGCAGACAAAATAACGCCCACTAATAACTGCTACCACTGGGACTTTTGCTTGCTTTTTATCTCCAACATGTTCCTGTAAAATACTTTTAATGTTATTTCGCATTCCCTCATTACTTGCTTGAGAAGAAGACAGTTCTAACCTGATTATCTTCACCTGATCTACTGGTTCTGCATTGTTAACAATGAGTTGAAATTTATCATCTCGCTCCTCTACTTTCCCCCAAACCATCAAATGAGCACCTTCTTGCAACAATGAGTTAATCATAGCATAGGTTTTTGGAAATACAATGGCTTCTGCTTGTCCTAAAACATCTTCCATTTGTATAAATGCCATGGTATCTCCTTTTTTCGTTTGGATCGTCTTCACCCCATTTAAGGTAACAATTGCACTAACTTGATTATTCTTATGATTGCCTAACTCATTTAAATTAATGGGTGCTAAAATACTAGCAGCATCTTTAATTGATTTGAGAGGATGAGCAGATACATAGAAACCCAGGTATTCTTTTTCCATTTTTAACCTTTCTTGAGGGGAAAAATCTGCTACTTTTTTTCCAGTAGGCGCATGTTTCCAAGGTTCTTTATCTTTCTGAGAAGTGCCATTACTCATCAAATCGAAAAGACTCATTTGTCCACTGACTTTGTCCTGTGCTCGACTTTTACACCAAGACATTACTGGAGTTAGGTCTTCAATTAATTGCTTCCGGTTGGGATTAATTTTCTCAAATGCACCGCAGTAAATTAGGGTTTCAATTGCTCTCTGGTTAACTACTCTTAAATCAACGCGATCGCAAAAATCTGCCAGGGATTGAAATTTACCCTTTTCCCTAGCTTGCAAAATATTGTCGATGGCTCCTTCTCCTAAGTTCTTCACCGCTGATAAACCAAAGATTATCTGTTTCTCCCCGTCTGTGGTAAAATTATGCTCAGAGCGATTGATATCAGGAGGAATAACATCAAGACCCATTTTCTGGGCATTTTCCCGGTACTTTTCCACCTTCTCCTGACTGTCACTATTGGCAGTCAGCAACGCCGTCATGTATTCTACCGGATAATTGGCTTTCAGATAGGCTGTTTGATAGGTAATATAAGCATAAGCGGTGGAGTGGGATTTATTGAAGCAATTAGAAGCAACTACACCATTGGCTAAGAGGAAATTGTGGTCTTGTTGGACGCCAATATCGTATACTGATTGAGTACCTAAAGATTTGCGACTAATAATTTTCATCTTTCGTTGGTTCGACGGATGTTGGGTATAATAACATGGTATGCTCATAGAAGTCAATACCCAGAACATTCCCAAAAAAAATGCGCACTATCATCCAGAGAGTTATATCTTCTCAAGTTGAAGTAGATGGAGAGGTTGTCGGGGAAATCGGGCGAGGATTGAATCTGCTGGTAGGAATTGCTCCTACGGATACAGAGGTGGAAATACAGTGGAGCGCCCGGAAATGCTTGGAGTTGCGTTTATTTCCTGGGGAAGAGGCTACCTGGGAAAAATCAGTTCAGGAAATTGGAGGAGAATTGCTTGTAATTAGTCAGTTTACTCTCTATGGTGACTGTCGCAAAGGGCGTCGTCCATCTTTTAGCGGTTCCGCTTCCCCTGAAGATGCAGAAGTCCTTTACAATCTCTTTGTAGCCAAGTTACGGGAAAGTAACCTCCGGGTTGCAACGGGTAAATTCGGCGCTATGATGCAAGTAAGGATAGAAAATGACGGTCCTGTTACCCTGTTACTAGAAAGAGAAGCTTCTTGAACATTATAGATCAAACAGATAGGAATGCTAAATTACATTTGGTTCGGAATGATTTTGATATCAGTGGTAGTTGGATCTGCTACTGGTAAAATTGATGCAGTCACAAAAGCAGCTATTAATTCTGCTGAATTAGCAGTGGAACTTGCTATTGGCTTAATTGGCATTATGGCACTATGGCTGGGAATTATGAGAATTGCCGATAAATCTGGTTTGGTAGACATCATTGCTTGGTTGGTTCAACCCATTACTCTCACACTATTCCCAGAAATTCCTCCTGAGCACCCCGCAATCGGTTCTATTGTTTTGAACATGGCTGCTAATGTGTTGGGTTTGGGAAATGCAGCTACCCCCCTAGGATTGAAAGCTATGCAAGAGTTACAAGAACTGAATCCTGATAAGGACACTGCTACCAACTCTATGTGCACTTTTTTGGCTATTAATACCTCCAGTGTTCAGTTAATTTTACCAGCTACGGTGGTAGCCCTCATGGGGGTAAGTGCTTCTCAGATATTCCTTCCCACTATTTTCGCCACTTCTATGTCTACCATCGCCGGTATTATCGCGGTGAAAACTCTGCAAAATCTAAAACCATTCAAAAGAGAGGAAAATTGATGATGGAATCTGTGGTAGAGATTTTTAATACTGGTGCTAAATATATTATTCCTTTGCTACTTGCTGGTATACCTTGCTATGGTATCTTGAGGAAGGTTAAAGTCTATGAAGTCTTTGTGGAAGGTGCTAAGGATGGTTTTGATATTGCTATGAGGATTATTCCCTATTTAGTGGCTATTTTAGTGGCGATCGGCATGTTTCGCGCTTCTGGTGCTTTGGATATGTTTATCAGTGCCGTATCTCCCGTTCTGGACTTAATTGGTTTTCCCTCGGAAAATCTTTTATTAGCTTTAATGCGTCCCCTTTCAGGAGGGGGTTCTTTTGGTTTGTTGAGCGATTTAGTTAAAGAATATGGTGCTGATTCTCTCTTTGCTAAAATCGGCGCAACTATGTTTGGTTCCACGGAAACAACTTTTTACGTTCTGGCTGTTTATTTCGGCTCTGTAGGTATTAAACGGGTTCGTCATGCTCTTATTGCTGGTTTAATTGCTGATATCGTAGGGATTTTGAGTGCTGTTTATATTTGTCGGTTTTTATTTGAGAAATAGGGGTTTGAGACGATAGGGAGATGAGGGCGTTTGGTTTGTGTAAAAATTCAGGGATATTTTGCGAAAAATTACCCTATCCCCCTATTTCCCTATCCCCCTAGGTAGATTATATGTTAGAATAGTACAACAGTCAATTTAAATCTAACACACACCATGAGTACTACTCAAGTCAATGCTAATACCAGCCGTCTCGATCGCTTGGAAACCTTAATTGGTAATTATATTGAAGCTACTGCGAAAGACACCTCGGAAATGAAGGCAGTTATCGAAATGGCAATTACCAACTTACAGGCTGCTTTCGCCAAGGAAACTGCTGACCTGAAGGTTAATTTGGATAAACTGGCTGAAACTAGTGCTCAGGAAACTGCTGAACTGAAGGCTAATTTGGATAAACTGGCTGAAACTAGTGCTCAGGAAACTGCTGAAATCCGAAATGAAGGCAGCTTTCGCCAAGGAAACTGCTGACCTGAAGGCTAATTTGGATAAACTGGCTGAAACTAGTGCTAAGGAAACTGCTGAACTGAAGGCTAATTTGGATAAACTGGCAGAAACTGGTGCTCAGGAAACTGCTGAACTGAAGGCAACTCTCGCTAAAGACACTGCTGACCTGAAGGCAACTCTCGCGAAGGAAACTAAGGAAACTAAGCAGCTTATTAATTCAGTAGCGCGAACAGCACAAGCTCAGAGCACGGAAATTAGTCAATTACGAAGGGAAAGACAAGCAAACGATCGCCAAATTGCTGAGTTAACAAAACAAACTGCTCAAGTTAATCGAGTGCTTACAGATTTTATCGCTACTACTAAAGAAGAAGTCTCTAAATTAATGGAAGATCGCGCTGTTATGTTTGAGTTGATCCAATCTCTCAATGATAGTAGAGTTGATTTATCAGAAAATCTCCATGAGATAGCTTCTTCTCTGAATAAATTAATTCAACAACAATTGTTGCCTCCCAATAATAGCTAAATAACTAATTTATGCTAATTTTATTAAGTGATTTTGGCTTGCAGGATGTCTATGTGGGAGTGATGAAAGGGGCGATCGCCCGCATTAATCCCAGTTTGGTGGTGGTAGACTTGACTCATTCTATTCCACCTCAGAATATTGCAGCAGGTCGGTTTGCTCTCATGAATGCTTGTTCTTATTTCCCGGAAGGAACAGTTCATGTAGCAGTGGTGGATCCGGGAGTGGGGAGTGGAAGACGAGGTGTGGTGGTGGAGTTTGCAGGGGGTTTTCTCGTTGGACCTGATAACGGTCTCTTTAGTGGTGTTCTCAGTCTGTTTCCAGCAATCGCAGCATTTGAATTAACTAATACCGAGTACTGGTTGACTCCTACTCCTAGTTCTACTTTTCATGGAAGGGATATTTTTGCTCCTGTGGGGGCACATATTGCTGGTGGGGTATCTCCCACAGTGCTGGGGGATAAAATTGATGTTAAAAGTTTGGTGTCTCTCTCTCTGCCGGAGTGTGAAGTTAGGAGTACTGGTATTCTGGGTTATATTCAATATGTGGATTATTTTGGGAATTTGATTACTAATATTCCTGGAGTATTGGTCCAGGGGAAGTCTTGGTTTGTTCGGGTGGGGAATGAAATGATTCCGGGGAGTTATACTTACAGCGATCGCCCTCCAGGAGCAATTTTAGCTTTGGTAGGTAGTCACGGTTGGGTCGAGGTTGCGGTTAATTGCGGTAATGCTAAATTAACGTTACAATTAGATTGGTTAGATCAGTTAGTAGTAGTTTTTGGTTAAAAAAGATGACACAAACGCAATCATCGGTTTATCAAGGTCAGTTCGGGGAGTTTACTGTCACCGAAGATGATCGCAAATCTGTTATCATTTATCGTGGGGGTTTGATTACAGCAGCACTCAGCTTTGCTTTCGGTACCTGTCTCCTCCTGGAGTGGGGGGCTACGGCAGTTCTGACTCCTTTATTCGCTCTTTTTTCCCTGGGTTTGGGGGTTAGTTTGCTGACGATTCATATTTATTTAGCTCCCTTACACCGACTGTTGCAAGGGTTTTGGTTGATAGGTACGGTTGCCTCCGGGGTATTGACTTTACAAAGTACCGAACCTTTGGCATTATATGTTTATCATCATCCTGTGACTCTGTTTGGGATTGGCTTTACTTTTGCTGCTTTGACCGGCATATTCTTTAAGGAAGCTGTTTGCTTCAATCGTTTGGAAACAAAATTCTTGATTCCTGTGGTTCCTATGTTACTATTGGGACATCTGGGAGGGGTTTTATCCGTTTCCATGGAGCTTGTTTTGCTGGTTATTTGGACTGTTTTATTTATTATCTTTGCTGTTCGTAAAGCAGTGCAAGCTATTCCTCCTGATATTGGGGATAAGTCAGTTTTTGCTCATCTTAAACAGCAACGTTTAGGGGTTTAGGGTACCGGATTCGGGGTATAATTATAATACGTGGTATGGGGTATAATTATAACATTGTAGGGGCGGGGTTTTCCCGCCCCCCTAAGATATAATATGAGTAAAAAGAAAATGTGGGGCTTGACGATAAGAGGTTGGAGTGCTATCTTACTGCTGGGGGTGACATCGTTTAATCTCTATTCCTATGATGCTCACACTCGCAGAAGTCGGTTGCTCTTTAAGCGGGTTCTGGGTTCGGAATTTGAAGTAGGGTCTATTGCTCACCCTACTATATCCTATGACCCCAAACGGTGGTTTATTTTTAGTGAGGGGATACGGACAATCCTGTCGGAAACTCTTGGTTATTTTTATGCTCGGTTTGTTTATTGGCAAAAGTAGCTCATGATGAATCTAATTTTTGATATCATAGTTTAATATCTCCCTCTGTGCCTCTGTGCCTCTGCGTGAAACCACCAAAATGATTATAGAAACATTAAGAAACAGAGTAAATCAAGCCCTAATCGCCGCTTTTGGGGTAAAATCAGATAAAGTAGATACCCTAGTGGTACCCGCAAGTAACCCTCGGTTTGGGGACTATCAATCTAATGTAGCCTTATTTTTAGCCAAAAAGCTGCAACAAAAGCCAAGAGCGATCGCCTCCCAAATAGCAGATAACCTCAATGTTACCTCAATCTGCCAACCTCCCACCATAGCAGGTCCAGGTTTTATCAACTTTACCCTCTTGGCCTCCTACTTAGAAACCCAACTAGAGAAAATACAGAGAGACCCACGTTTAGGAGTAGAGCAAGTCAAAAATCCCCAAAAAACAGTAGTGGATTTTTCCAGCCCCAACATAGCCAAAGAAATGCACGTGGGACACCTCCGTTCCACTATTATAGGAGATAGTATCGCCCGCATTCTGGAATTTCGGGGTCACCAGGTGCTAAGGTTAAACCATGTAGGAGACTGGGGCACTCAATTTGGCATGTTAATCGCCTATCTTCGAGAAGCTTACCCCACAGCTTTAACCACAGCCAATGCATTAGACTTAGGGGACTTAGTCTCCCTCTATAAAAAAGCCAAACTGCGCTTTGACGACGATGAAGAATTTCGTCATAGTGCCCGACAGGAAGTGGTAAAATTACAGTCAGGAGCAGAAGATAGTCGTCATGGTTGGGAACTACTCTGTAATCAATCCCGACGAGAGTTTCAAACTATCTATAACATTCTCGACATTAAACTCACAGAAAGGGGAGAATCTTTCTACAACGCTCTTTTACCAGGGATAGTGGAAGAATTATCCCGTCAGGGGTTGTTAGCAGAAAGTGAGGGAGCAAAATGTGTCTTTTTGGAAGGGTTTACCAATAAAACCGGGAGTCCCCAGCCCTTAATTGTGCAAAAAACCGATGGAGGTTATAATTACGCTACCACAGACTTAGCAGCTCTCAATTACAGAATACAACAAGACAAAGCTCAAAAGATAATCTACGTCACCGACGCAGGACAAACCAATCATTTCGCCGGAGTCTTTCAAGTAGCTCAAAGAGCTGGTATGCTCCCAGAAGGAGTTCAGGTAAAACACGTTCCCTTTGGTTTAGTCTTAGGGGAAAATGGGAAAAAGCTGCAAACCCGTTCCGGAGAAACAGTGCGGTTGCGGGACTTATTGACGGAAGCAGTCAGTGGTGCTAAGAAAGACTTAGAAGCTAGATTAATAAAAGAAAATCGCCAGGAAACTCCCGAGTTTATTAATAACGTAGCTCAAGTAGTAGGTATTGGTGCAGTGAAATATGCAGATTTGAGCCAAAACCGCACCAGCGACTATAGCTTCAGTTACGATAAAATGCTCGCTTTACAAGGTAACACAGCTCCCTATATGCTCTATGCCTATGTTAGAGTCCAAGGGATTAGTCGCAAAGGCAATATTGATCTGGAGAATTTGCCTGAGGATAGTACTAAACTCGAACAACCGGAGGAGTTAGCCTTAGCCAAGCATATTTTACAGTTGAGCGAAGTCTTAGGGGAAGTGGAAGAGGATTTATTACCCAATCGTTTGTGTCAGTATTTATTTGAACTGAGTCAGAAATTCAATCTCTTCTACGATCGCACTCCCGTACTGAAAGCACCGGAACCCCAACGCACTTCTCGCTTAGTCCTATCCGATTTAACGGCCCGCACCCTCAAGTTAGGATTATCCTTATTGGGAATTGAAGTGTTAGAGAGGATGTAGCTGTGGAGATGGGGGGAATAACTGGCTCATCGATATGAGCTAGATCGCCACAAGTTTTGTGTTTAATTATATGTAGTATTTGCGTAATCGTAATTCTACTAGTTAGGGTTTTCATAAAACAACTATATTAATAATATATAATGTTTGACGAAAGACTAAGTTATCGGTTATTTTGTCTGTACTATAATAATGAAGCCAATTATCAAAACTTAGTCTTATATCCCAGCCGGATAATTGACAAAAATAGCCGTAGGAAGTGCTCTATCGTGGTGAAACCCAACATAGGTTGGCGCTGTTGGGTTTCGTGCCTCAGACCAACCTACAGTTGCCGAATTTTTTATTATGGGCATTGCCCAACCGTATTTGATATTAGCTCTGCTAAATTGTCCTCAGGGCAAGGAACAAGAAATCTTAAGTGCTCATTCCAGCTATATCAATGAAACTCTCACCCAGTATTTGCTGGAGACAGCGGAATACCTCAGACAGCAAGGAAGTTTAGCCGACGCCGATCGCCTGCTGGAAAATAATTTAGATAAATTGAACGAGCGCCTGGGAGAAGCCCTGGAAACCTGGGCTTATGATACCCTAGTTATTGGTAATTACAGCAACTTGATGCAAGAGTTTCCTTTAGGGAACAAAGCCGATAATTTAGAAATAGCTCTCAAAAGCTATCAAGCTATTTTAATTGTCTATACCGAAGAATGGGGAAAGCTCCAAAATAACCTGGGGAATACTTATTACGATCGCATTGAAGGAGATCCAGGGGAAAATATGGAACTTGCCATCCCTGCTTACCAGCAAGCATTACGCATTCGCAAAGAAGGGAACAACCCCGAAGCTTGGGCGAAAACCCTCCACAACCTTGGTAATGCTTACCGAAAGGCGATCGCAGCTTATAAACAAGCATTGCGCATTCGCACTCCGGAAAAATATCCCCGAGAATGCCTTGCCACAAGTCGCAATTTAGGAGATACTGCTTTCCAGATTGATAAAAATTTATTTATAATTTACTTAACCCGCCTAGTTGCCGAATATCGCAACTTGTGACGGGTTATTTCTACTTGCAATTAACTTTTTTTCGATTTTCTTACTAAGGTTTACAAACTCAACAATTTATAGTTTCCATCCATCATTCTAGCCTATCCAGGCTGTAGGTTATGGCTTGCTTACTCAATCAAGTTAGCTTCAGACCATCCATATTCTGATGATTAGAAGGTAGAGAAATTGTTGCCCAGATTCTCAGCAGGAGGCACAGGCTAGAATCTGCTTTTTTTTCCTCACGAAAGTTTTAATTTCGTTTGTACCTACTTTTAATATAAACCCATTATCAGAGATAATCAACTGCTTTAACAAAACTTTACACTTATTGATTTTCCTCAATAATCAGTTAACCACTGAAACAATCCTCTCCTAGTGCTAAAATAGAAACATGATAAAATCAAAACCCCTCTTCCTACTAGTAGACGGTCATTCCCTGGCCTTTCGCTCCTATTACGCTTTCGCCAAGTCCAAGCAAGGACCACTGCGCACGGCGGAGGGGGTGAGTACCAGTATCTGTTTTGGCTTTCTGAATGGGTTGCTTCCCGTGCTAGAATCCCAGCAACCTCAATACCTGGCCATCGCCTTTGATTTAGGTACACCCAGTTTTCGTCACTTGGCAGATCCCAGTTATAAAGCTAAACGCCAAGAAACTCCAGCAGACTTTATCCCGGATCTAGCTAATCTAAAAAAATTACTCTCAGCCCTGAATATAACCTGTCTCAGTGTTCCTGGTTACGAAGCAGACGACATTTTAGCTACTTTAAGTGATCAAGGTACTGAAGCGGGAACAAGAGTCAAAATACTGACGGGGGACAAGCACTTCTTACGAAGAATGTGATTCGGAAGCAGTGAAGGAAAAAATGGGGGTAACCCCGGAGCAAATAGTGGATTATAAAGCGCTCTGCGGGGATCCATCGGATAATTATCCCGGTGTCAAAGGAATTGGGGCGAAAAGAGCAGTGAAGTTACTCCAAGCATACGGCACTTTGGAGGGCATTTACGCTAATTTCGACAAGATCCAAGGAGCAAGCAAGAAATACCTGGAAGCAGGAAAAAAAGATAGCGAGCATTCTCGCTATCTTGCGGAGCTAAACCATGATGTGCCTATAGATACACCATTATCCTCCTATTTTTTGCAAGGTTTTGATTCCCAGGTGGTGAAACCCCTGTTGGAAGCATTAGAACTGGATAAGATTAGCAAACAACTCCATCGTCTGCAAAAGCAACTAGGTGGGAGGGTACCACCTTCAGGAGAGGGACAACTGTCCCTGTTTGACGTTCCCCCAGAACCAATTTCCAGTCCTCTCACTCCCCAAATTATTGATTCTAGGGAGAAACTGACAAAATTAGTCACTATCCTGGAAACCCACAGGGACAAACCAGTGGCTTGGGATACAGAAACCACTGAGCTGAACCCTATGAATGCTATCTTAGTAGGTATTGGTTGTTGTTGGGGTAATGAACCGACGGAAGTAGCTTATATACCCATAGGTCATAAATTTGGCACTAATCTAGATAAAGGGGTGATTTTAGACCTATTAGCCCCTATCCTGGAGAGTGGGGAATACCCCAAAACGTTGCAAAACGCCAAATTCGACCGCCTTATTTTCCAGCAGTATGGGATTAAACTCGCGGTCGTCACCTTGGACACTATGTTAGCTAGTTACGTCCTCCACCCTGAACGGAGTCACAACCTCACGGACTTATCAAAACGCTATCTAAAGGACATAACTCCCAAAAGCTACTCAGAATTGCCCATTCCCAAAAAGGGAACCATTGCTGACTTAGATATTGAAAGTGTAGCCCATTACTGCTGCTTAGATGCTTATTGTACCTTCCTCTTGGGGGAGAAACTAACAGCAGAATTAGCCTCAGTACCAGAATTACAAAAATTGCTCTTGGAGATAGAACAACCTTTAGAACCAGTTTTGGCAGCCATGGAAAGGGCAGGGGTGAGACTGGATATCCCTTACCTGCACCAACTCTCCCAAGAACTAGCAGCAGATTTGGAGATAATAGAAAATAAAGCCTATGAGGAAGCGGGAGTTAAATTTAACCTCGCCTCTCCCAAACAATTGAGTGAGATATTATTTGAGCGACTGGGGTTGGACAAGAAGAAGTCTCGCTCAACCAAAACAGGCTATTCTACCAACCAAGCTATCTTGGAGAAGCTTCAAGGAGATCATCCTGTTATTGATAGTATCTTAGCCCATCGTACCCTAGCAAAGCTCAAATCTACCTATGTAGACGCTTTACCCCAATTAGTGCATCCCCACACTGAGCGAGTACATACCAATTTCAA
>JACONB010000121.1 GCA_014323965.1 Prochloron sp. SP5CPC1
AATCTTGTCTGCGAAGCGCAATAATTCCCACCAATTTTGCCTGTCTATCAGCCTTTCGGCCAATTTAACCATCTTTTTCTGAGCATCGGCTATGATATTTTGGGCATTACCATAGGCATAGCTTTCTTTACCAATTGCTTCTGCTATCTTAATTGCTTGGAGAAGATTCTCCAAACCCCCACGGCGCAATGCTTTATAAGCGGAGTCTAGCTTTTTACTTTCTTCTCTGGCTAGTTGAATTGTATCAATTAGTTCTTGATATTTGGTTGTCGCCCAATAATCATTCTTTACATAGGACAATTTGACTGAATGGCGAAACGCTAGCAACCAGTTACCAGCGCGCAACTGCTTGTCTGCTTCATTATAACTTTCAACTCCTGAAGCCCAAATTGAGCGCCAACGTTCAATCCTGTCTGCTACCAATTGATACACTTCAGCTTTAATGGGAATGTTTTCGGCCATAGCGATCGCCTTATCTAGTTCCCCCCTCTGGAACTTTCGCTCTGCCAAATTCAAGATATCTGTAGCCCATTCTTCCACATGGTCATTAATTTGGGGGCGTAGGGGATGATCCAGGGGCAATGCTTCGACTAAGGCGATCGCCCTGAGCAAACTATCCCCTGTCTTTTTCTCTGCTTCTAACTGAGCGCAATATATCCGCATTGAAGCAGATGCAAATTGCCAAGAAACTTGATCGCAGTTGGGCGCTTCCGACAACTTAAACAACCAGATCGTTGCCCCAAAGCTAACCCCGCTAGTAACCAGAACAAACAAAAAGACCCATAATCGGAAAATAGGCCAACTTACACCCCTGTTAGCCTTTCTTGCAGGGTTAGATTTCTCTATCTGTTCAGCCCTAGTCCCTATTTTTCTGGCATCAGTGTTGCTCTTCATTACCACGGTGATAGCCTCAGAATGACTTATCTTTCCAATATATCAGGCGATTTCAGAATTTTAGGTTTCTGTATCGGTCTAAACTTGGGGACAAGTAAAGCTAAAGAAGCGTTCTCTAAGCTAGAATCTATTGCAGGTGCAATCTGGTTTTTTTGTCTACTCATGATAACATAACCAGCAGTAAGAACAAAATAGGTGTTTCCTTCTTTTTACTTTTTTTTTGTAGCAGCGCCGCCGGAAACCAAAATAGATGGATAATGTTATAGTTTGGGTGAGCAATACTCACCCTACAGGACGCCACATTTGACCATGATACTAAGATAACACTTCCTCAAACAAATGTCAACCCCTTTTTCAGTAACCAGTTACCAGTGGTGCCCGTAGCAGACCCTTTCCCCGGGCGATCGCCCAGAAATACTGAGCAAGGCAAAATTTCCAATTATTAGGAGAAAAATTTTGTTACACAACTAAAGAATTCTCTGCATTTATCCGTGTTAATCAACGTCCATCTGCGGTTAATAATGGATGGATTCGGTGCGTTGCAAACGCACCCTACTGCGCTATAAATCCTGAATCAATTCTAGCAGATGATTACTACGAGCTTGGTAAACTTCGCCGCAAAATTGGCAACTAGCTTCCGCACCGTCATCTTTTTCTATCATATCCTGCAATTCTGCTTCCCCCAACATTTTTAGAGCACCCAAAACCCGCTGGAAAGAGCAACCACAGTGAAATCGTACCATTTGCACTTCGGGAAAAATAACTAACCCCAAATCACCCAACAATTGCTCCAATATTTGTGGTAAAGTTTTACCAGCCCTTAGTAAAGGAGTAAACCCTGTTAATTTACCTACCCGCTCCTCTAAAATTTCAATTAAGTTTTCATCTCTGGCAGCTTTCGGCAAAACTTGTAACAGCAGTCCTCCTGAAGCGGTAACCCCTTCTTCCCCAACAAACACACCCACTAACAATGCAGAAGGAGTTTGTTCAGAAGTAACCAAATAACTAGCAATATCCTCCCCAATTTCACCAGAAACCAGCTCCACTGTACCAGAATAAGGATAGCCATAGCCCACGTCTCTAATTACATAGAGGTACCCTTCTTTCCCCACAGCACCTCCCACATCTAGCTTTCCTTGAGCATTCGGGGGCAATTCTACCCCAGGATTTTCCACGTACCCCCTCACTGTACCGTCAGATCCAGCGTCCACAAATACCAGCCCTAGAGGTCCATTGCCTTTAATGCGAATATTTATCCTAGCCCGCTCCTCCTTCATATTAGAAGCCAGTAATAAACCAGAGGACATGGCACGTCCCAGGGTTGCCGTGGCTACATAGGATAGTTTGTGCCGCATTCTGGCGGATTCCGTGAGGCGGGTGGTAATGACCCCTACTGCTCTAATACCGCCATCTGCTGCTGTAGCCCGGATTAGTCGATCTGCCATGAATTCTCTTACACTTCTTTACAATATATTCTATTTTAGTTATTGGTTGTTCCTTTTGGTTTTTAAGATGATTGGCAAATTTCAGCAAAGTAACCTCCGCATTGAAGTAGAAGCGTCGGCGATCGCCCTCCGTAAGAGTTTATTGTATCCCGAGCGCATGAGTAAATGGCTGTGGCCAATTAGCTTTTCTTCTGGACTACCCTCAAAGTTCTCTGTGGGAACCACCTATAGCAGTTTTTTTGGACCTATAGAAATCAAACACCGAGTGGAAGTCGCTAGTGACAACTGTTTGCGCTTATTGTTGAGTGAAGGTATAGACGGCTATCATGAATGGTATTGGGGAGATGGTTGGGTCCAGTCTCGTCTGGAGGGTATCTCTCTATTATCCTTAAGTTTAGGTCAAACTTTCAGTTTATTGCGACTGCGGCAATTTCTTACTACTATAGATGATACGGAAAGTTAAAGCGAATTTAAACATCGTTACTCAACCAGGCTATAGCACTTCTGATCCAATCTTCGGCATTTGGGTTTTGCAGCAGGAGGTTATCTTTACTCAGAGCTGAAATAGCCTGTTCGATTTCTTCGTTAGAATAGCCCAATGCTAACAGAGTCATTTCCACGTCTTCTAAAATAGCCACTGGGGGAGTAGCAGCAGAAGGGGAAACCTTTACTCCAGCAAGTTTGCGCCATTGAGCGAGTTTTGTTTTCAGTTCTAGAGAAATTCTTTCAGCAGTTTTCTTCCCCACACCGGGAGTTTTCACTAAAGTACGGATATTACCGGTTACAATTGCCTGAACTAAATCTTCGATTCCCAGGGTATCAATGAGGGCGATCGCCAGTTGATTTCCAATCCCACTTACTTGAATCAATTGGCGAAATAAATCTCTTTCCGCTGAAGAAGCAAAACCGTAAAGTATTTGCTGGTCTTCCCTTATTTGCAAGTGAGTGAAGATTTGCACTACTTCCTCTATCTTTATCTCCTCAGCAAGACGTCCCGGAATGGAAATTTCGTAGCCAACTTGGTTCACCTCCACAATGAGTATAATACGATGGCTGGTGCTTTTGATAATAGCGATCGCCTGACCTTTAAGATAGCTAATCATTTTCTTAGTTATTCTTGTACCTCTTAAACCTTAATTATAGCACCTTGGCTCCAAAAACTCTCTGTGCCTCTGTGCCTCTGCGTGAAACTTTCCCAAAAATAAATATTAAACCAAATTATAGGGGCTATAATATAGATATATTATCAGCAATTGAGAGCCGAGCCATGACCGTCACTCAAATTAAATCCAGAGTAACCCCGATGACCTATCAAGTCACCTGGGAGAAGCAACAGTGAAGATTATCCATTACCAGACTCGCCAGGGTCGAGTACAAGTCATCCCCTTTTAGCAGCAGCCCTGCGTGATAACCTGGAATTTATCGGCTTATTGACCACCGAGAGTTTGGTAGGTTCTAACCTGGGCATTTGCGCTACCGTTAATGGCCAAACCATCGTCAAAGCACCAGATTGGTTTTACGTTCCCAAAGTTTTTCCCCTAGATCCACCGCGAGCCAGAAGAAGCTATACTCCCGGTGTAGAAGGAGAAATTCCCGTTATTGTGATGGAGTTTTTGTCCGCAACCGACGGAGGAGAATATTCCTCCAGACCAATATATCCCTATGGTAAACTCTGGTTCTACGAACGAATTTTGCAAGTACCCATCTACGTTATCTTCGAGCCAGAAAGAGGTAATCTAGAAGTGCGGCAATTACGTTCCGGAAGTTATCAGATTCTTGATGCTAATACTGAAGAGCGCTACTGGATTGAATCTATCAATCTATACCTAGGGGTGTGGTACGGTACGAAGGCAGATCGGACTGGCTACTGGTTGCGATGGTGGGACGCAAACGGTAACTTGCTATTATGGGGAGGTGAGTTATTAGAACAGGAACGTCAACGAGTAGAAAAGTTAGAATCCTATCTTCGCTCTCAGGGCATTAATCCAGAGCAAATTTTATAGGTAATATTGAAACTGATGGGTTTAGGTTGCGACAGATAGTGATATTATATTACCTGTGAAGCCCAGTCAAACGTCTCACAAAAATCTATTTATTTATTGTGGCAACTTAGCACTGTCAGAAGTCGAAACTCAAATTAGTGTAGCACTAACTACTCCTCAAACACTTCCAGCAATGAGAAATATACCTGGCAGTGTCGGAAAATTGCTTAGATTAACAGCGGAAAAATTGGATTTTGATTATATCATTATAGATATGAGCCCAAGTGTGGGTGCTCTGAATGAATGCTTATTAATGTCTAGTGACTATTTTATAGTTCCAACATGTCCCGATTTCTTTTGTGCTCAGGCTATTAAATCATTGTCAAAGATTCTTCCAAAGTGGAATCAAGAAGTTCAGCAATTCAGAGCAGAAAATATTGATTATCCACTTCCGAGTAATCCACCCAAATTTCTTGGATTCATTTCCCAACGTTATCGTCCCAGAAACGGTGCTCCTGTTAAATCATTTCAAAAGTGGATTGACATAATTAAGACTACTGTAAACAGCCAACTTATACCCGCACTATCGCCACTAGATATGACAGTAGAGCTTCAAAAATTTAAAGCATGTTTACCAAGTAAAGAGCCATATCATTTAGCACACATCGCAGACTTCAACTCTCTTATTGCTCAATCCCAAAAACACAATGTTCCTGTCTTTGCGCTTTCAGATGACGAGATTGAACAAGTTGGTGCCGCCTTAAATACTATGAAAACAAATAGAGATGATTTTCACCATGTTTTTTCGACACTAGCCAGTGAAATACACAAACTAACCGAAAGAGTAAAATAATGTCCTCCTTACTCTTAAATTTATTGAAATACCCATTCCGAAGAACAGCGTCGTAAGTTGGAAGCATTACTCAGTCTCAAGCTGAGTGATGAGTGAGATTAGCCGGAATGCTCAGACGCGAGAAGAGATTTTGAATGAGGAGTGATATGCGCTACATTAGTGACAACGGTAATAGAATTTCAAGGAAATTGCTTCATGCCAAACTCATGCCATGTTTCTCTCTTACTCAATGGACAAAATCAAATCCTAACGATTCCTCATGAATTTGCTCTATCCAGTACAAAAGTGTTGTTACTCAAACAAGGAAATCGATTAATTATTGAACCCATTCGCCCCGGTTCTCTCCTTTCTCTGCTGACTACATTGGAAGAAATCACAGAGGATTTTCCTGATGTGGATGAAGAACTACTGCCCTTAGATGACATAACCCTATAGTCCCAATGACCTATCAATATCTCCTAGATACCAACATCCTGTCAGATTTGGTCAGGCATCCTCAAGGTCTAGTGTTCCAGCGTATTGCTACCGTCGGGGCAGATAGTGTTTGTACTAGCATAATCGTGGCATGTGAACTGCGATTTGGAGCTGTTAAGCGTGGTTCGGACCGTCTTGTTCAGCAACTGGACCGCGTCTTTGAATTCTTACCAGTTCTGCCACTTTCCCCACCTGTAGATCAGCACTACGCCGCAATTCGTACCCACTTGGAGCAGGCTGGAACCCCCTAATGATTTAGTGATTGCCGCCCATGCCTTCGCTCTAAACCTGACTCTTGTAACAGCAAATACCCGTGAATTTGAGCGTGTGCCCGCCTTGAGTTTAGATAACTGGCTACTATGAAACTCAAGTACATCCCCTAATCGAAACAGGCGCTTTTGAAGTCG
>JACONB010000122.1:0-1144 GCA_014323965.1 Prochloron sp. SP5CPC1
GGTATAACAGTAAAAGGTAGCCTGTGAATGTCAGAATTGGGGTTACAAGCTATGGTAGCAGCCCGACGCAATGCTTCTAAGGTTATATTTCCCAGACCCAAATCCTCTAAATTTTGGGGTAACCCCACCTCATGGTAGAATTTGAGCAATTGCTGTCGTGCTGAAGCTGCTAATTGGTTTTGCTGCACTATCTCTTCTAAACGAAGTTGCACTAGAATGCCATAGGCTACCTTTTCTCCATGTAAATTACTCGTTGGGTTGGTAATGTGGGTAAGACCATTGTGTACGGCGTGAGCAGCAACGGTACGACAATTTGCTCCCCCTAAACCCCCAATTACCCCAGCTAACAATACTGTAGCGTCCACAACTTCCCGCCAATGTTCTCCCCCTGGGTTTTCTAAAGCAGTCCCAGACTTTTGCAGCAGGATATCTCGCAGTACCCTAGCCTGCTGAACTGCTGCTATAGTGAGGGTATCCTGAGCTGCACCACTACTTACGGAAGCTTCATACCACTTAGCGATCGCGTCTCCTATTCCTGCGACTAAAGTCCGTTGGGGCGCCGTCTGAATTAAACTGTAATCCAGCACTAGCAAATTGGGACAGCGATGTAAAGGGACGTCATATTGAAATGCTCCCTCATCAGAGTATACATTAGCTAGAGCAGTCCAAGCAGCACAGGTGGCAGCAGAAGTAGGAATAGTGACTATGGGTAACAGACAGTGATAAGCAAGGAGTTTAGCTGTATCTAGAGCTTTCCCCCCACCTACCCCGATGATAAAATCCGCCTCATGGTGCCTTATTCTCTCTTTCAGAGATTCTAAACTACTTTGGGAGCAATCAGCTCCATAGTTAGCAAAGAGGGCAGTCAGGTTATACTCCTTGAAGATAGGTTCCAGTTGAGGTTCAATTAAAGAGAGAGTGGTATCCCCTCCCACCACCAAAAGACGAGAACCAAAACTAGCAATTGTAGCCCCAGCCTCCCAGATAGCTTTAACCCCTCGCAGTACCTGAGTAGGGGCTGGTAATAGAGTAGTTGCCGTTGCACTAGACATTTTGCCTCCCCAAACTGTTATTGTACTTGTGATGGTAATTGAGCAATGTTTTCCTCAAACAGTTCCACCGTCATTTCCTCATCTTCTCTCCT
>JACONB010000122.1:1172-12675 GCA_014323965.1 Prochloron sp. SP5CPC1
TTATTGTCACCCGAACCTAGTCTACCATAGGAAAAGACCTTATCTGCAGCAGTACGCAAAGTTGCTTCTATTTCCGAAGTAGTGACTGTGGGAGGCAGGGCAATCACCGCTTCACTTGCTCCATCATCGTATACTAAAGTATAACTCACTGAACCTGGAATTGTGGTTGGGGTAAATAACCCCAGTCCGAGAGCAAAAATACTACAGGTGATAACCCCTATAAATGCGGTAACCCCTACTAAACGAAAGCGAATACCCCAACTCAGGATAAAAGCGAGGATAGTAAGGAGAAGAAACAAAAGGGTTGCTATACCGGACCATTGGGTATAGGTAGCAAAATTAGAAGGTAGCTCCATGTTTTTAGTTATGTTAACCTGTAATCATTTATTTATTTCTATCAATCTCTGCAAATATTTCTGCTAAGATTTCTCCAGCTCCAAGTTCTCGCAAACGCTCTGCTAAATCCACACCTATTTGTTCTGCATCTTTTGTATTACCCTTCAGAGTATCCTTAATCAGACGCTGTCCATCTAAACTAGCTACCATTCCCGTTAAAGTCAGGACATCTCCTTCTACCTCGGTGTTAACACCGATGGGAACCTGACAACCACCCTCCAATGAGCGTAATAGAGCACGTTCTGCATCACAGCGATGACGAGTGGGTTCATGTTCCAAAGCTTTGATTACTTCTAATACCTTAGCATCTCCTTGACGACATTCAATTCCTAGCGCTCCTTGTCCCACAGCGTGGAGAGAAATTGCAGCCGGGATAACTTGATGGATGCGATCGCTCATCTTAAGTCGCTGTAGTCCTGCTACTGCCAGAATAATAGCGTCATATTCCCCAGCATCAAGTTTTTTCAGTCTCGTATTCACATTCCCCCGCACATCTTTAAAAGTGAGATGGGGGTAATAATGACGTAACTGAGCTAACCGTCGCAGAGAAGAAGTTCCCACTACCGCTCCCGTGGGTAAAGTATCCAGTTGCTTATCCTTGTGTTTTTCATTGACCACCAAAGCATCAGCCGGGTCCACTCTTTCCGTCACACAGCCCAACATCAACCCTTCTGGGAGATTAGTGGGCAAATCTTTCAGAGAATGGACTGCAAAGTCGATTTGGTTTTGCAGCATTCCCAGCTCCAGCTCCTTAGTAAATAGCCCCTTATCGCCAATTTTGGACAGAGCAACATCCAGAATTTTATCTCCAGACGTACTCATAGTCTCCACATGGAACTGAATGTGGGGAAAACGACGAGTCAGTTCTTCTTGTACCCAGTAAGTTTGAACCAGCGCTAACTGGCTTTTCCGAGAACCAATGCGAATAGTACCCTCAGAGGATGTCATGCAAAATCCTTTCGTTGGAAACCCCGCGCGCGGGGCGCGGGGGGATGAAAACGGGTAGCGGATTTATCCGCCGTGAGAATACCCCCCGCCGGGGGGCGAGGGCAATAACGCCCTCTATCTCCCATTTCTGGGGTAATGTTAGCCGAGCCAAAGTTATCGGTCGGTACTCTCCCAGCAGCACTGTCTTACCCCTCGTAGAACTGTTTAACCGCCGGGTTCTATTGCTCAGAACTGGCTACGCATCCCAAGGTAGGTACTTGAACACTTGCCGATAACGTAGTCCTCAAAGGACTTAGGCTGGTCAGCTAGCTAAAGGTTTAGGGCATGAAGCCCCGCCTTGAGGCGCGGGGTGCTGACGTTAATTTAGATTTCGGGACTCAATCTAGATTATCCTAGTGTCGAACCCCTGGCAACTAGTTACATATGTTAACAAATGATAAATTTTTTCCCAACCCTTGCCATTTGGATTTTTTTTTGCTATGATTAGAAATCGGGCTAATTAACGGCGGCATAGCCAAGTGGTAAGGCCGGGGTCTGCAAAATCCCTATCCCCAGTTCGAGTCTGGGTGCCGCCTTTTTCAGTTATCAGGGACCAGTTACCAGTTGTCAATTTTCCGTCATTCAACCTTTTGTAAATCCTGCCGGGCAACAGCTAGGAGCTTAGAGTAACATTGAGAACCATCAGGTTGGGGTTTAAATCGACCAATGGGTTGCTTATAAGCTTGAGAGCGCCTAGAAAAGCTATCCCGCAGGGAGGTGGGAGGTTCTGGTTGCTTCTCTACCTTGCTTTTCTCCTCCATTTCCGACTGCAATTGACCTAGAGGACGATTAGACTGAATTAATGCCTGTCTTTCTATTTCAGACACAGCAATTATAGTTTCTGTAATTTGTTTCTCCTGAACAGCGACACCTTGCGTCCGGACACCCACACTCGATTCTATCTTCTGTTGTGGCTCACTTAGGACGGACTCTCGTTGGTCAGTCCTGGGTAGCTCCACTTCAGTTGTTCTCGGTACAGAGTCCGGAGATAAAGAAGAATCTTGCTGGATAACAGGGGAGGACTTTTCTGTAGCCATTCCTGTAGGTCGGGGGAGGTTGCGAGAGATCAACCGCTCGAAATCCCCATTAAAATGGAAATGGGGACTACCTCGTCTCTTCCAGCAGTTCAAGATTTGCTCCACTGAAATAGCTTTATAACGTCCCTGATAGAGCGCTTCGATCGCCGCTAAACGGATCCAAATAGCTGTATAGACTGTCAACCACTCGGCGATTAATTCTTCCGCACTGTACCCTTTCATGTCAAAACCATAGTGGTTGAGTAAAGCCACCGTGTGGGCAACGGCAGAGTCATATGTTAGCTCGGTCATTAAATTTTAGGGGAACGGCTCAAATTACTTATTCAGCTACTGGATTCGAGTTTAAGCTATATGAGGTATTTTAGTTAAGAGCTATATGAACGGAAATATGGAAAACAACTAACTTGCCCATTTCTGCCTCCAACAAAGCTGTTGGGTTTCGTTGTCTCAACCCAACCGACCACAATTTAACCCCGATGGCCACTAATATAAGCAGCAGTGAGGTCATGTTGGGGGGATTCAAATACCTGCTTTGCTTCCCCAAATTCAATTAATTTACCCCTATTATCTCGTACCCAAAAGACACCAACATAATCAGCAATGCGCTTCGCTTGAGCTAAGTTGTGAGTGACAACTAATACGGCGTACTTTTGGCGCAAACTAGCAATTAAATCTTCTACCACACCGCTAGAAATGGGGTCCAGGGCACTACAAGGTTCATCCATAAGCAAAACTTCTGGTTCCAATGCTAAAGCGCGAGCAATACAGAGACGCTGTTGTTGACCCCCAGAAAGAGCAAGGGCGCTATCTTTGAGTCTGTCTTTTACCTCATGCCATAATCCCACATCTTTAAGTACCCTTTCCACAATTAAATCAATTTCTTGGCGGTTTTTCACTCCATGTTCTTTTAAAGGAAAGGCAAAATTTTTCCAAAGGTCGAGGGGGAATGGATTGGGTTTTTGGAAGATATGACCCACTCGCCTTCGGAGGGCGATGGTGTCTATTTGGCGGTTCATCACATCCCATTTTTCAAGGAAAATGCGCCCCGTTACGCGACAGTTATCAATTAAATCTGTTAGTCTGTTTAAACAAGACAGGAAGCTACTTTTACCGCAGCCAGAAGGTCCAACCAATGCGGTAATTTTGCTCTGATTAATGGCAATGCTCACATCTTCAAAAGCTATCTTTTTACCGTAGGATAAACTTAACTGTTCTGTGCGCATTAAAACTGATTCTTGAGTTGTTGCTTGTAGGTTATCTAAATTGGTAACTGTCATTATACTTACTACTTGATTGATGAGCTAACCACGCTGCTGTAGCATTAATCATGAGGAACAATATTACTAACACCAAAGCAGAACCATAGGCATTAGTATCCCCCCCAGAAATATTCATGGACAAATCAAAAATATGGATGGAAAGAGAGCGTCCCGAATCCAGTAGAGATTGGGGCATTCGCGCCACGTAACCGCTGGTAAAAACGAGAGCAGCAGTTTCGGCGATCGCCCTCCCTATTCCCAGCACCAAACCCACCAGCAGTCCCGGTATGGCAGCGGGTAACAGGAGATGAAACAGAGTGGCGGTGCGGCTTAACCCCAAAGCAGCAGCTCCCAAACGCAACTCGTCGGGAACCCCTCGCAACCCTTCTTCCGCCGACCGAATCAAAATGGGCAGCACCATACAAGCAAGGGTGAGTCCCCCAGAGAGAATGGAAAAGCCCAAACCCAGGGTTTTGGCAAAGAAAGCATTGCCAAACAGTCCAAAGACAATGGAGGGTACCCCAGCCAAAATATCCAAACTACGCCGCACGAACCTGCCAAACCAGTTGGTGGCTGAGGTAAACTCTGCTAACAAGATAGCCGTTCCCACCCCCAAAGGTACCGACACCCCCATAGCTACAGCTAAAATTAATCCGGTGGAAACTAAAATAGGTCCAATACCCCCTGACCTACCTGCATCTTCAGGTGCAGTAGTGAGAAATTCCCAGGAAATGCCACCCACCCCATGGAAAATAATATCTCCCAAAATCCACGCAAAAGTCCCAGTCACTAAAACAGCAACTAACCAAACTAATATGGTTGATATTGGGGATTTTATAATTTCTTGTTTCATTTGGGATTCTATAAACTCATCTTTTCTCTTACTCTGCGTACTCTGCGTCTCTGTGGTTTTATTGGTATTCAAGGCATTGGGGGGAAGGAGGGCGTCAAGAGTTTTTTGTAACGGGGGAGCTGGTAACTGTGATTACTTCTGCTGCTACGGCTAAAAGGACGATAATAGCCATGAGAGCTAACCCGCTGACAAAAAGAGCAGAACGGTGATTTCCTAAGGCATAAGCCATTTCCAGAGCGATATTAGCAGTGAGAGTGCGAATGGGGTCGAAGATACTGCTAGGGGTTTCGACCACATTACCGCAGACCATTAGCACTGCCATGGTTTCCCCAATTGCTCGTCCCACCGTAAGAATGACTCCCGTAAACAGCCCTGATTTTGCTGCTGGGAATACCACATTGCAAATAGTTCCCCATTTGGATAATCCTAAAGAAGTTGCTCCCAAAAGATATTCCTGGGGCACCTTCCCAAAACTGGCATCCGCCACCAGAGCAATAGTGGGTAAAATCATAATGGTGAGAATGATAATGCCAGCCAGCAGACTCGCACCAGGGGGATGGAGACGATTAATGAGAGGCACTAACACCACCAGTCCCCAGAAACCATAAACCACCGAGGGTATTCCCGCTAACAACTCAATCAGCCTGCGGTAGAGGTTCCCTATGGCAACAGGGGCGTAATATTGGCAAAAGAGCGCCGAGATAATGCCCAAGGGGGTTGCTACTACCACGGAACCCATGGTAGCCAAGAGGGTGCCCCAAAGCATAGGTGTGAAGTTATATAATCCTTCTGTCGGGTTCCATCTCTGGTCGGTGAAAAAAGGTCCAATCCCCTTTACCTGCAAAAATGGTAAGCTCTCCAGGATTAAGAAGATGACAATGAGCAGGACAATGGCACCGGTGATAGCAGCCATTATCCTCAGAACCCATACCAATACCCAGTCCCAGTCAAACTGAGATGATTTATTTAGCTTGGACGGGGATGAGATTTTGTCCTTTAACCAAGTCATGAACTTCCTCAGATTGAGCGAATTGAATGAATTCTAAGGTTTTTCCCTCAGGTTGGTTTTTGGTTATCACAGTCAAGGTGTCTTAATCCCTTGCTGATTATCGCCGATAACCACTTTGGCTTTGATTTGAGAATTTTTGAGCTGGAAATACTTGAGAAACAACTCCAAAGTAGAACGTCCTTCTGCTTTATTAACTACCGTAATGGGTGCATCTTTACCCCCTACTTCTTTCCAGTTATCAATCTGACCTTGATAAATTGCCACTACTTGTTCATCGTTAATTTCTTTGACTGGATTACTGCTATGGACGATTATACCGATACCATCTTTAGCAATGACAAACCCGTACAGTTTTCCCTTTTCCTCTTCTTTCAAAGCGCGAGAGACCATCCCAATATCGGCGACTGCGCTCTCCACATCGGCAATTCCCCGAGAAGAACCTCCGGTTTGCACATCAATCCGCACCTCTGAATTCTCAGCTTCAAAGCGTTTGGCAATTTCCCCCACCAGGGGAGCCACAGTACTAGAACCAGTTATGGTTAATTTTTGTATTGTTGGTGTATTTTGTCCAGATTGGCAGCAAGATTGCAGTCCTATTATAGTTGATGCAATAAGTAACTTAGTTAAGTTATTACTATTTATAATCATCGGCTAAGGCAAAATCAGGGTATCTTGGTCTTGATTATTATACTACTTCTCGCTGCATTTGACCAGGTAATTTTCCTTTTAATTATTAATACCTATATATCTGTTGTAGGTTAAAAGCGCCACCAGGGCGGGCAATTGCCCACCTAAAACTTATTATTGGATAGCGAGAAGTTCCACATCGAAAATGAGGGTAGCGTTGGGAGGAATAACCCCTCCAGCACCTTGAGCACCGTAACCCAATTCTGGAGGAATAATGAGAGTGCGACGGGAACCGACATTCATGGTTCCTACCCCTTCATCCCAACCTTGAATCACGTTTCCCACGCCAATTTTAAAAGAAAAAGGGCTATTGCGATCGCGAGAACTATCGAATTTGCTGCCATTTTCTAGAGTTCCAGTATAGTGAACAGTCACCTTTTGTCCCTTGGATGGAGTTGCCCCATCCCCTTTCTGGACATCAATATATTTCAATCCCGAAGGGGTAGTGACGGCGTTTTCCAGATCCATTTCTATTTTCTCCTCAATAGCAGGTTGATTAGTGGTAGTTTCGATGGTTGGGGGAGTTTGATTTTGACTCAATTCCCCTTGTTGGGCGTTGGTAGTTTTGAGGGAAGAGACTACTAAAACCAAAGCGCAAGCGACAATTACCCCAAAACTGATGAAAATCTCTCTCATAATACCTCTCAATTGGTAAATTTTTGATTGCGAAGCTTTGCGTAAGCAGACGCCCTTGGCGTCCCGCTTGCGTCCCACAGATGAACGCTGATAAACGCGGATGAATATAGATATTTTCCTCATCTGCGTTAATCTGCGTGTATCTGCGGTTACAATTTTAACGCCAGAGCTTATTTTCCAAATCCCGTACTTGGCGTTCGAGGCGATCGATGCGCCCGCGCAATTCATCCACTTCCGATTGACGGGGAACGCCCAAATCTTGTAACATATTTCGCAGTTGGCGTTCCATCTGGTCGCTCATATTGTCTTGTTCCGACTTGATATGATCCATCAGATCGTCTACCATACCCTTAGCTTGATCGGGATTTATTTTTCCTTCTTTGACTAATTCTTCGCTCACTTCCCGGACTTTGTCAGCGACCAAGGATGTGGTCCCAACCCCAAACATTAAGAGTTGCTTGACCCAGTCATTATTATCCATGTTGTCTTCCTCTCCATTTTGTACTTTTCAGCAGCCCAGACAGTTATCCTGCGATCGCGACAGCGCCACTCTTAGTGCTCGCCAAGGGCGCCACTCTTAGTGATCGCGCCTCCACCCTTATGATACAAGGAGAGTAAAATAAGAAGATGACCAGACTTCATCACGATCAACTGGCAAAGGAGTACATCGCCTCCTTACTAAAACCTTGGGGTCAAGTAGAAACAAGTAAGCATGTGGCCAGTGAAGTTCGTCAGATAGATGTTTATTTTGAGCCTTCATCAGAAAGAGATAACCGAAGAGCAGAGCTGGGATTGTTAGGTAAAATAGCATCCAGAACTTGTTTGATAGAAGTTTTCCGCAATGCTCCCAGTTTGGTTCAAATCAGAAGTTGCAAGCTAAAATTATACGAAAACCATGGAGAACTAATACGTAAGGCGCGGCGGGACAAACAAAATCTTGCCGAAGAGGATCTACCTCTGTTGTGGATTCTATCCCCTACTCTATCACAGACAATTATTGCTAAATTGGGTGCTCAACAGCATGATGACTGGAGTGAGGGAGTTTATTTTCAGCCAGCAGGGGAGAAAGTCGCCCTTGTTGCCATCAACCAACTACCAGAAACCTATCAGACTCTTTGGCTGAGGATTTTGGGGAGGGGTAGGACGCAAAAAAAAGCCATCGAAGAGGTGGTGAAGCTGGAAGATTCTCTCCCTTGGGTGCCGAACATTTTGGAGATTTTGGCAAATTGGCGCTTAAATTTACAAATAAGACAAAATTTAGATAGTAGTGAACAGAAGGAGTTATTCATGAACTTATCACCAGCCTATTTCCGTTGGCGAGAAGATACTTTACAGGAAGGACGACAGGATATGGTGGAGAACCTGCTCGCCGTTAGATTTGGGGTACTAGATGCTCCTCTGAAAAGCGCCATACCCCCTATGTTAAAGTTGCCCCCTTCAGAATTGAGTGCTTTGCTGCTGACTCTCTCTCGGGAGGAGATACTGACAAGATTTAACGAAGGTTCCCAAAAGTAGTTCAAGGTACCTTTTTTTGTTAAAATTGCCCCAGTGTTGTTTCTGATTGTAAGCACTAACCATGAGTCTGAAGATTATTGAGAGTTTTGATGCTAGTTTTACTTTGGCTCCAGATACTAAAATGACTCTGTTTGAGTTGTTGACTACTGGTAAGTTTATCGCCCAAATTAGCGCCCAAGCAGGGGGGACTCAGGTAGAATTTACGGAGTTACTGTTTCAACCAGTTCCCTATAGCAAAAAAACTTCTAAAGGAATGCCTGGTGAGTTTGAACCCTATTATAACTCAGATGAGCACATAATTATTAATGTGCCTCCTAATTTTATGTTTCAGGCGAAAATTTTAAAACCCAGTCGTCTTTGTGCTATTTATCGCAAGGTTCAAGAGAATTAATCATGAATACTCAAACTGAAGTTACTACACTGGATAGTTTAGATTATATACCATTCCTGGATGATTTGGGAACTATTTCTGAAGATTGGCAGAGAAAAATAGGGGTTTATGCTATTTTTGACCAGGAGAAGGTGCTCCAATTTGTGGGCTATTCTCGGGATGTTTATCTCAGCCTGAAACAGCATTTAGTTCGTCAACCCCAAAAATGCTATTGGCTTAAAGTTCAAGTTATTAGTCGTCCCAGTCGTACTCTTTTAGAAGAGATCCAGCAGGCTTGGATAACAGAAAATCAGGGTATTCCTACGGGAAATGACGGAGATAAAGCACTATGGACTGACCCTATTGACGCTAAACTGACTATGACTTCTTCAGAAAAGCAGAAGTATGAGCAAAGTGAGGATTTAGCCCGCATTAAGCTATTGAAAAAAGTAGCTCGTCGGGTAGAAGAGGACATTAAAGCACAGTTAACAAGTCGGGGGGTAACAATGGATATCCGTTTTAATCCTAAAATTAAAGAAAAGGGTTTGTTGGATTTGAAGTAGGGTGGGCAATTTGAACCACTTTTGTTACCCTATCATGACAGCGATCGCCCGCGAATAACCCTAATCGAACAAAGTCAGTTGAACAGGTTCATTTGGTTCGTCTTCTGGTTCATCTTCTGGTTCATCTTGAGCACTCACAGCATATTCCTTAGCTTTTTTGGCGAAGGGAAAAGGAAAGGGAAGGGAAACGTAGCTGGAAAAATAAGGCCACCTTTTTCGGAGACTGTGAACAAAACAAGCTAGTCTCTCAGCTTCGATTTCTGGGTTATGGAGGATGGCTATTTCTAATATGGGACGACTCCCTGCTTCCTTGCTACCATTTTCTAGTCGTGACTCGGAGGTTCTTAATAGATTTTGCTCCGTATCTAAACCTTCCCTCAAGCTCAAGAAAATTTCCTTTTCCTCGTTGTCGCAAATATTCTCCCAACAGAAAACCCCACTAGTTCTCCCACCAAAGTTTTTCACTTCTTTAGTTTGGACTCTATTAACAGGTACTTCATCGTTGGTATTATCTCGAACCCGCACCAACCAAAGACGGTTTCTTTTTGATTTGGGAATGTTTTGCATAAAATTCGGGAAATCGTTGGGTACATTGGGATTTTGTAACCAAGGTAGCAATTTCCGGGCGTTTTGTGCGGATACCATGAATAATACCCTAGGTTGATTTTCTTTGTCAATGGGTGTGTACAAGCAATCTCGTAAACATTCTGTCACAAATTGATTGCACGCATTTTGTTCCTTTTGTTTCTCATTTGAGTTTGTTTCTTCATCTCCTTCAGGAGCAATTTCATCCGCAACTGAATCTGGATCCCATCTTTCATTAAGGAGGTGTTTCAGTGCTTTGGGATAAGATAGCCAAGTAATTTTCTCTTTACACCCAGAAGAGAGGGTTACTTCTACTTTAGCAGTTATGGGGTGTACTCGCACCATCAAAACTACAGTTAAAGATTGGTTGTTACTAGTTGTTTTCTTGGTGCGACGTATTACGTAAAAGCAGGTCAGCCATATATGGGGGTCAATACCATCTATTTCCTCCTTAGGTTTGGGTAAAACTCCGAATTGACGAAATAAGTCTAGTATAGCACGTTGAACAAGATGGGTATCATTATCTTTCTTTTTCCCATCTTCCAAACCATAGAGATGTTGATTGGCATAACCCGCTTTCATTAAGCCTATGCGCAATGCTAACTTAGGATCCTGGTTTGGTTTCTTCTTGTTTTTAGGTGGAATTTCTACTAATGCACCCCACAATTTATCCTGAGGAACTTCGGGGACAAATTGACGAATATTGTTAACCCGCTCGTTGATTGCTGCTACTCGGTTGTTATTAGAATTTAGATCTAGTTGGTTGGTAGTATCTCCAACATGTTGAGTTTTAATACAAAGAGAACCAAAATCACCCTGGTAAATCTGCTCTTCCCCTGTTCCCCCACCTGGGGTAGTATATTCTGTGGGTTCTCCTTGTGGGGACCAGAAAAGTAAATTACCCATTTCCTGGATTAATTTATCTCGACATGATTGGGTGTCGTAAAGAATTAAAATGGTATCAGGAGTATTTTTGCATTCACGAAAAGCCTGTTGAGCGATGGTGGGTCGAACCATGGGAGTATCAGACTCTTCCGGTGATTTTGGTCCCTTTTTTTCTTCTTTTCTTCTGTTTCCGTTCCCTCTTCTTTCTGTGCTTTGGTCCCTTTTTTTCTTTTCCAGTTTCCAAAGAGATTTAAAAGTAGTGGATACTTTTACCCCTTCCCCTACACGACGAAGAGGAAGACGTTCTTTAATTGCTTCATCGAGACTCGCCAGATCTATTGTCCCCACACCAGCTTTGCAAAGTGATTTCCTGTCATATTGGCTATGATAAGCAATAGCGGTTTGTATCCCTGTCTGGGAATCATTCGATTTATATTGAGGATTTAATTTTAATTCATTTGGCTCAGGAAGGCGAGAATCATTGAAATAGGACAATTCTTGGATTACTTTGTGCCATTGCAATGATTCATTATTCCACTTCATTTTCAGGGGGATAAAGGAGAAAGGTTGCTCCTTTCCATTTAACCAACGACGATTATCTCCAATATAGACATTCATTCCTTTGTAGGGCACATATTTGACAGTCTTAGTGAGCCACCGACGAAGGGAAAGTTGGTGAGAGATAATGGGTTCTTTTCGCCAAGGAACGGTTTGCAGCTGA
>JACONB010000123.1:0-10793 GCA_014323965.1 Prochloron sp. SP5CPC1
TAATTGCTCTAATAATATTTAACCCTGTTACTCCTGTGATATCACTAATGACTTTGTGCAACTGCAAGTTCATCTGCGTAAGAGCCTTTTGCATTCTCTGAATATGAGTTGAGCTATTTTGAATCAAATTGTCTCTCTGTCTCAAATAGCTTCTCAATACTGCTATTTCACCTTCGGGGACAAAAAAAGGAGCAAGTAATCCATAGCTATGGAGTTGTTGTAACCATTGACAGTCTTTTACATCACTTTTTCTCCCTGGGACTGTTTTTACATTTTTAGAATTAACAAAAAAAACTTGTAAATTTCTCTCTCGATTATACCCTAACTCGGTAACTTAAAATCAAGAATATGTTATATCCATCCCCTAAGACATAATGAAATTAGTATAGGGGATGGGTGAATCTCTCTCGTGGCCAAGTTTCACCATTCTAAGATTCTAGACTTATAGAGGATCGGTCAATCAAGGGCAGAAATACTTTTTCTACCTTTGGGTAACAACCTAACCACTGTTGGGAGAGTTGGGCAAATCTTGTGGTCTGCCCGCTGACGCAGAAACGGGTAGGAAGCCTTGCTTGATTGTTGTTCATCCCCATAAGTTTTAGTTCTTGTTCGGCGGCTTTCACTACGTGTTGGGCAGGATCTACTAATTTTACCGTAGGGGGTAAAATTTCCTGTATTACTTGAGCTAGATGTCCATAGTGGGTACAGCCGTAAATTAACGTATCGATGTTCTCCTCAAGTAAAGGGGACAAATACTGCCTTGCGACTTCCTTAGTATAGGGATCAGTAATTCGGTTTTGCTCGATCAGAGGTACGAATTCAGGGCAGGCTATCTGCCAAACCTTGGCTTCAGGATAGATTTCGGCGATCGCCCGACTATAAGCATTGGATTGAACAGTAGCGGTGGTAGCAATAACACCAATACGTCTACCTTCCAGCCCAGCCGCCCTAGCCCCCGGTAATATCAGCCCCAGAATTGGTAGATTAAATTCCGAACGAACTGTCTCTAGTGCAAGAGCAGAGCTGGTATTGCACGCCATCAAGACCATTTTAACATCCTGCTGGGTCATCCAAGTGAGAATTTCCCGAACAAACTGTAAAATTTCCTCAGAGGAGCGAGTACCGTAAGGAAGTCGAGCTGTATCGGCAAAGTAAAGGAAGGATTCTTGAGGTAGCTGTCGGTACAGTTCAAGCAAGACAGTGATACCCCCCACACCACTATCAAAAAGGGCAATGGGAGCTTTTCGGTTGGATTCTGTCATATTCAGAGAGGAGGGGCAAGGCAAGTTAAACTCCCATAGATTACAGATAAAATATACCTAAAGTCCAGCTTTCTTAATGTATTCTAAGATACCCTCTCCGATGGCTTTTGCCATGCGCTGACGGTAACTGGAGTCTTGGAGTCTGTATACATCCTCGTTACCAGTGACAAAACCCACTTCTACTAAAACAGATGGCATTTTTGTCTTACGCAAGACATAAAACCTCGCTCGCCGAACCCGACGGTCTCTAATGTTACCTATCCGAGCCAAGACATTGCGATGAATAGTATCTGCTAAGGAGCGACCGCTTTCAAAATAATAAGTTTCCAACCCATTCACGTCGGGACGCTGCAAGCTGATAGCATTGGCATGAATGCTAACAAACAAATCTGCATCTGCTCTGTTTGCTCTTACGCTTCTTCCCTCCAGGCTGACAAAAAAATCGCTTCCTCGGGTCATCAGCACTTCAATTCCATGTTGGGAAAGAAACTCTTGCAAGTGGAGGGAGAGAGGAAGAACGATATCTTTTTCCCTAACTCCTCCAATACCGATCGCCCCCGGATCTTTGCCCCCGTGTCCGGGATCTATAACTACAAGAAGGCGGCTATTGCGAGTAGGTGGCGGGGTAGTGGTTGGGTTCGGTGCCTCCCAAATAGGTGGTGGCTCCTTTATCTCTGGCGGAGGCACGTTAATAGGTAGGGAAGAAATCCTTGGGGTCTGCGGTGGAGGTGATGGAGGGAATGAAGTAGGTTCTAGTGGTTGCAGATCTAGAGCCAGCAGGCGATCGCTCAGTTGATTCAGTTGCCCGATTTGGACGAAATCCGTTGGCTGCACTTCAATCAAAACATTATAGTCTTGTTGTTTCACCCGGACGAAAGGGCTATCGGAAGTCAGTTGAGGTCCCCTGAAGCGTCTTGCTAATTGCCCATTAGCAATATTAATCTCGAATACTCTCTTTTGCCGATTCCAGCGACTAGTAGCCGTAATTTGGCTATCTGCTGAGATTAAAAGCTGAGTACCGCCATCAGCGAGTTCAATGGACTCTATTGTTACTTCCTCTGGAATTGGAATACTGCGCCAGGAAGTGGGATAACTTGTTTGACCTGATGATCCATCAAAAACCCTATCCAGACCACCCTCAGGCAAAAGAACTAAGCCGCCGGATCTGCTAGGCAATGCTCGCCAATCGGGACTGTCTTCAGTCACATTCAAAGTTAGGCGACCCACTGGGGGAGATGTGGGAAATTGAACGAATTCAATCGTACTGACTCCATAGCGATTCACCGGTAAAGTTCTGCCCGCCAGATCTGCTGGAAAGCTAATTCCTTCTAGGTAGAAATCCATATAACGGCCATTGCTGCTGCGCTTAGCCTCAATGTTTTGCGGTTCTTCTCCCGGAAGACGCACAAATAAACCATTGTTAGTCACGGAAAAATATTCAGATTCTCCTGTTGAAGTAGCAACGGGAGGATTTTCAGGAATACTAGGAGGTTGTGGGGGTTGAGTGACAGGACGGAAAGAGCTCGAAGGCTGTTGAGCAATGGGGGGTGGCAGTTCAATTTGTTCTGGTATTGGTAACTGCACAGACCATTGCCTCGGAGAACTTCCCTTGAAGATCACCTGTTGGGGGTCAATAATATATCCCGACGCTAATTCAATTACTAAACGGGTAGTCTGCTCGTCAAACTGTCCCACCCGCATACTCCGGATTGTACCGCCGAACTGCTCCGAGATAGTAGGACGTCCCAAGGTAGTTCCTGGTAAGTCAATTACCAACCGAGTCGGATTGAAAATTAACTGTGCTTTTGGTTGCACTCCTTCGTTTGTACGAAAAACCAGTTGATTGCGGTTTGGATCGAATTTCCAATAAGTCAGTTGCCCTGCTAAAGCAGGAGACGAGAAGAGAACAGCGCTCAAAAAACTCAGTAGTAGCCAGTAACGTCTCACTTTTGTTGCACCTCTCAGAAAACTTTATGCACCGTATAGTATTATTTGCGGGTATGTCCGAAGAAGAAATAAGAAAGGGATAGAGAAATTTTCCCGGTGCCTTCTCCCCCGAGGGTAGGAATTTGAATCGACAAGTACAAGAAACGTAAATAGAGTAGCTTTAGTTTCAGTCAAATCCTCCAAAACTGAGCAAGAACCAGGACAACTTCAATTTTCTTCTCCTATAATAGGTTTGGGATTGTTATCCTCAAGGAGGGTTGCCTCGGCTGGTTCTTTAAACACTAGCCTTAAGAAGGGAGGCGCAATAAAGGTAGTCAAGATGACCATCATTATAATTGCGGCCTCCGTAGCTTCAGAAAGAGCACCACTAGCTGCACCCACACCCGCAAATACCAGTCCTACTTCACCTCTTGGAATCATACCCACTCCAATGGCCATTTTATTCAAGTTGGTTTGACCGAATAAAGTAAAACCGGTGATTACTTTACCCAGAATAGCAACCAAAATCAGAAAAGAGGCAATAATTAAGCCTTCACGATTGCTGGGCACTGCTGGGTTCAAAACGCTAAGGTCTGTTCTTGCCCCTACACAGACAAAGAAAATCGGGACGAGAATATCGGCAACGGGAATCACCTGCTCTTCCAGTTCTTTTCGCTTTTCTGTTTCTGCTAAGACCAGACCTGCCGCAAAGGCTCCCAAGATAGCTTCCAGGTGAATGACGGCAGCAATATAAGAGAGGCTGAAGGCAAAAATGAGTGCCGTCAATAATAGCTGGCCTCTCGTTTTCATTTCATTGACCAGTCCCACTAAGTAAGGACTGAGAAAACGACCGATTAAAATGGCGCCAATGAGGAAAACCCCAGCGCTAATAATCAAATAGATGATGTTGGTGATCTGGACTTCACCGGTTTTGGCTAAACTAGCAACCACTGCGAGGACGATAATACCTAAAATGTCATCCAGAACCGCAGCGCCGATAATAATTTGACCTTCTTCAGAAGTGAGTTGTCCTATTTCTGCTAGTACCTTAGCAGTAATACCGATACTGGTAGCTGTCAGTGCTGCTCCGGCAAAAATGGCCGGAATTAGGGGAACGTGAAATAGGTAAACTAAACCAGCCGTACCGGTAGCAAAAGGAGCGATCACCCCCACTATAGCTACTACTGCTGCTTGAGGTCCCACCCGAATTAGTTCTTTTAAGTCAGATTCTAAGCCAATTTCAAACAGGAGAATCACAACTCCCAGTTCAGACAAGAGGGAAATTACCTCGCTAAGACTTGCAAAGACGGAGGTCGCTGCTTCCGGACTCAGCTCGGCAGTGGTTTCGAGAAATTTAATAATTAAAGAGTCCGTTACCTCAGAACCGCTTTCTGGAAAGACGAGAATGCTCAAAGCAGAAACGCCGATTATTACCCCAGCCACCAGTTCTCCCAGAACCGGCGGTAAGTTAATGCGGGCGCAAATTTCTCCCCCCAATTTGTTGGCAAAGTAAATAAGGACTAAGCTGAGAAGCACTCCGGCAAAAATCAGAGTTTGAGAACCTGTTTCTGCTTCTGTTTCTGTTGCTGTTGCTAGTAGAGGAGAAAAGAGTGTATTAGTGGCAATTGAGGTGAGGCAGTTCATCCAATGCTTCTTGCTATAACGCAAGCGGTAGAGCTAGTGGAATCGACGTCTTGCATAGGCTAGTTCCTAACCCCAATTTGGTTGTCTTAACTGCGATTGGCTAGTTGCAAACTGCCTTTCTAACGATTAGTTTCTACCGGATACTGCCATCACTTGTATCGTTCTAGGGTAGCAGGCTCTCCAAAGACTCGCGCTTGGGAGTTCAATATCCTAAATGGCAAGTGGCTCTGTTACTATTATTTTGGCTCACTCTACTATTGTAGCCTTGCTCGTCAAGAAAAAGCAAAGGCTATTTGTACTGATGAACTAAAATATGAACAATCTTGGCGCGCTATTCATCCCCAATCCGAAAACAGCTTGCCCGCCCCGCCAGCTTTCAGCGCGGCATCGGATGATTGGGGACTTCCGCGCTTTTGTTAAAATATTCGCTGCACCATTAGCATCCGCATTCACCAAATACCCCGTAGCCGTTCGACACAGACTTCTATACACTCGCTTCCCTGATGGTATCCAGTCGTCGGGTTTTGCACCGTAGGTAGGAACTGAGTCACCATCTAAGAAACTAGCTTGGGAAGAGTAGGACTCCCCTTGCTCAACAAACTGCAAGCCATGGAAGCCACACAGTTGTCGAATTCTCTCTTTGAGTCGAGCTGTGGGGATTTGAACAAACTTCTGATTAGTCTTATTGCCTAGGTTAACATTCTGTTTCTGACCTGTATTCCAGCCAAAGACAATCGTGCCAATCCTGTGCTTAATGCAATGGTTGACCACCAATCGAGCGACCTTGTTCACTGCATCTCGCATCTGACGATTGCGCCGTTCGGTAATGTGGGCGAGTTGTTCTTACCATGCTCTTGGGGTTTGTTTTCCTTAAGAGTCGCCACCCGCTTATTGTCCCACTGGTTGAGCGACTTAAGATGGCGGACTTCGACAATGAAATTGTTGCCTTGGGTATCAACCCCGTGGTCAATACCAAGAGCTTGTTTTGAGTCTACAAGAGCGGGTTTTGGTTCAACCCCGTAGACAAACTCAGCATAGAAGCAGCCAAGACGTGGCAGGATGCGAACCGAACCTCTTTGATGGCATCCCATCAAGTTGGTAGGCATGGGATTCTTAGTTCACTGACCAGATTAAACTATACAGGACGAATCCAATATAGCCTTGAACCCTGCTCTCACGCACGTTGAGCAGCTCTACACGTTAAACCAAGCCCTGGCTTATATTTCGGCTTACGCAGCGCTCTCTGCGAGTCTCCGAGCGGCTACTTTCACCAGGAACGAGCCGCACTATCTTTCATATTTGTTTACCTATCCTATAAACATCCGCGTTAATCCGCGTGAATCTGCGGTTCCTAAAAGATAAAGACTAACTGCAAATCCCAATCTTTGGTACCAGTGCGACTAATTGCAATTTTGCGGATGAATTCACGAAAGTAAAATCGCCGTTCTGTTTCCGATAAGTCCCACCAGAATTGAGGAATAGACACAGTAGTGGCGATCGCCACTAAATTAACCGGAGGAAGTTGAGCTAATTTTGCTTCCAGGGCTGCAATTTCTCCATGCAATTTATAACGGCGCAATTGAACAGTTTCTGTATCTAAAATACCATCTTTTTTCAATTGCTGCAATTGCTGGATAATAGCTTGTTTCTGAGCAATTTTTTCCCGTAACACAACTTTCATTCCCTCAGTAGGGTTATCCAGTTTAGCCACAGCAGAAGGTAAATCAAGGCAAATGGTTTCAATGGTTCGTTTCAGTACTTCTTGATAAGGAATAGCGCTACATTTCTTCGTTTTGTGACAATTTAGAGAACGGAGATAGAGATATTCTCGCTGTTTTTTATAAGTAGTCACCTTGGCAACTTTCAGAGAAGATTCACACTGGTGACAAACAGCTAAACCCGCCAGAGAACGGGGAGCGCTAGCGGTACGGGGAGGTAAGAGGCTGTTGCGACGCAGGAGGCGATCGATTTGGGCTGCTTCTTCCTTGGATAAAATGGGTGCGTGGGTGTTAGGAATAACCGCACCCTTGCTATAAGCTAAGTTGCCGCGATAGACTTGGTTCGTCAACCACTTACGTCCCGTAGAAGGAGCAATTTTCTTTCCATATCTCTTTTCTAAATAACTCACAGCTCCCCGCAAAGAACCGTAGATTAAGAAGTGGGCAAAAAAATCTTTCACCACAGGAGCAGTACGGCGATCCACTATATATTTATCTTGACCCCTGCGGTAGCCGTAGGGCGCTCTACCGGGTGGGAGCCTCCCTCTGAGACGGTTGCGGGCGTGTCCTTTACCCAGACGGCGACTGCGTTGACTAGCTTCAATTTCTCCCAGGAGTCTGGTTAAGTTAGCCCGCATATCTCTAGGAGAGGTATTATTCAGTTGAGAAGAAGAGTAGGGTTGTTCCGTGGCGATGATTTCAATACCCTTGCTCTCTATTTGGATCAGGCGATCGCTTACTTCTGCTATAGTGTCTCCCAAGTCTTCCAAACGACGAATAAAGAGACATTGAGGGGGGTTAGTTTGGCAGTCTACTAGCAGTTGTTTTAATTGGTGTCGTTCCCCTAAATCTTGATACACTAGATCTACCCCTAAACCTGGAAACGACTTATCAGGAGGGGTTTCCAAGGGAGTATGGCTGTAGAGGTAGGCTATGGTAGTCATTTAACGTAGGGTGGGCATTGCTCACCACAAGGAGTCTGATAAATAAGAGGGCGAATTTTGATTTAACCAAAAAGACACAGAGGACACCGAGAGAGGAAGTGGTATAGCAGTCTATCATCATTTAAGATGTCGGGTAAGGGACCCCCGCCATTAATCAATGCCGGGGGGGACGCCTTGGGCGGTTGCTTACGCAAAGCTTGCGCAATCAGGAATCGCTTCCCTTCCCTCCCCTAAGAACAGGACGTGACTGTTTCCAATCATCCGGCTCAAACCTCATCTCAGACCCTACTTGCTTGGATTTTCTGGAATGTATCTGCTTGTGACACGCCTTGTACTGAAGGTTTCCTTGCTAACTACCCCTCTGTAATAGTTAGCAAAACCTCTGAGAAGCGGTTCAAGAGAGCGGGAGACCTGCTCTGGGGTCTTCGTCTTCATACTGTCGATGGCTGCACCGACTTTTTTGCAGAACTCTAATACCTTTGACTTTTGAGGTTTGATGAGCAGCTTATCCCGTAGGACGCCATTGTCATCCTTTACCTTGTATTGTCTCAGGTTGAATCCCAGGAAGTCAAAACCTTCACTAATATGAACTATCCGTGTCATCCGTGAGCTGAGATTTAGACCTCGTTCTGACAACCATTGATTTATCTGGACTCCCAATAACTCCAAAGACTCCTTATCTTTAGCGGTGACTACAAAGTCGTCCGCGTACCTGATTACGCCTACCTTTTGGTTGCATTTCTTGATATATGTTTCCAACCCGTGGAGTCCGATATTGGCTAATAAGGGACTGATTACGCCACCCTACAGCCCCCGCAGGGCTGTTTCAAAGTATAGCACTACGCCCCCAGATTAGGACACAAAGCTGATGTAGGGGTGCAGGTTGTGCGCCCTGCTTGTTTTTGGTGTGGAACTCAGATTCCTGAAAAATCGAATCATTTAGGGTTGCTATAGTCTTGGTGGGCAATAAATCACTTGTAGGTTCCCTGTTCTCCAGGGTAACGCACCAAACCCTTGACAAACGGTGCGTTACGGTATATTTCAATACCTGGTCGTTGATCATGAAAATCTCTGCTGACTAAGACACCCTACTGTTAAAATAATATTCATGTCTTCTCCTACAGATCCTACTATTACTTCCAGCAGAGTCCTCCACCTTCAAGTAGCAGAACTGCTGCTCTATCCCTCCGTCTTTGTTTGAGTGTCCGAATTAGCTTTCTGAAAATAACATGAAATCAATCAAGCTAGTAAATCATATTATTCTCTGTTTAGTCGCCTTCTCTACCAGTTTTGCTTTGGGGCTGGTAGGATATAAGGAAAACTTGAAAGATGCTCTCGTGACTGGTTTAATTACCATTCCCGCTAGTTCCGCTGGATTGTTCGTTGCCAACAAACGGCGTATCGCCGAGGAAAAACAGTCCAAAAGTGCGTTGCACCACCAGATTAAAGTCTTGGAAAAACAAAAAGCAGAACTATCCCAATCCGTCTCCAGTGCTACAATTATTCAACAAGAACTAGAAGCGAGCACTAAATCTTTACAAGCGGAGCGGGAGCGCTTGCTGGAGCGCATTACTGAACTCCATTGGCAAAGAAATGAATTTTATCTGGAAATAAGGAGTTGTGAACAGGAAAAGCTACATCAAGAACAAGCATTTTACCACCGACAACAACAGTTAGAGAAAATACTATCGGTTAAAAACAGGGTAATTTATCCGACTCAAACTAAACTGAATCTGCTCCGACAGCAACTTGAATTCTTGCAAAGTCAGGTAGCTGAGAAACAGAAGCACCGAGAACAACTCAATCAATACTTTACTACCTTGGAACGGAATCTAGAAGAGTTGGAAGGGCAAAAATACGATTTACACACCCAGATTAAAGTGTTAGAACAACGGGAAAATGAATTGAATCGGAAAATCTTACAATTAAATTATACTATATCTCAGTTGCGAGAAGAAAAAGAAAGAATACAAACTAGCTTAATTGCCGGAGAAGAAGCTTTAGAACTCATTTTGACCAAAATAGCCAATAAACAAAAGCGAAACAAGCAACTTCAATAAGTTAAATATACCAACAGGGTAAACGTACAACTTTCTCCTCTCCCTATCTCCCTATCCAACCAATCATGCCTTTTTATTATAACCGTACAGTTCGTTTATCAGACACAGATGCAGCAGGAGTAGTTTATTTTGCTCAAGTTTTGGTTATGTGCCATGAAGCTTATGAAGAATCTCTCTTAACAGCAGGAATCAATTTAAACAAATTAGTCAGAGACACCAATATAGCAATTCCCATAGTTCATAGTTGTGCTGACTACTTTCATCCTATCCTTTGGGGCGATAAGCTGTCCATTCAGCTTCAAACCCAGCAATTAAGGGAGAATGAATTTAAGATTAATTATCAGATTGTTAGCTCTAGCTCAGACAATCTCCTAGCTAAGGCAACTACCCGACATGTTTGTATCGCTACCATCGGTAGAAAGAGAATCTCAATTCCTGCTGGGATAATCCAGTGGTTAATGTTATATAGCAATCCTATATGAATCTTAATAAGCGCTGTTGGGTAAAATTGACACATGATGATATATTGCCATCAGGGGAAATACAGCAATGGTTCTCTAACTTAGCTTCCCCCGACATGTAACCAAAATTGCAGATCGCCAATGCTTTATTGTGGCATACTCGCGTTATCCATCGAAATCAGGAGTTAGAATCTTGAAAAAGGTAGAAGCAATTATTCGCCCCTTTAAACTAGACGAAGTGAAAATCGCCCTCGTCAATGCGGGTGTTGTGGGGATGACGGTATCAGAAGTCAGAGGTTTTGGACGACAAAAAGGACAAACCGAACGCTATCGCGGCTCGGAATATACAGTGGAGTTCTTGCAAAAACTCAAACTGGAGATCGTGACAGAAGACGACCAAGTGGATTTGGTAACCGAAAAAATCATCTCCGCCGCCCAAACCGGGGAAATAGGGGATGGCAAAATATTCGTCTATCCCGTCAATGAAATTATCCGTATTCGCACGGGTGAGAAAAATCTAGAAGCAATTTAATTTATCTGGGGGAGTAAAGCCTCAAAGGCTTTCCCCCGATGGCTCAATCGGCGCTTAAGGGAAGGCATCATTTGGGCAAAAGTTTGTTTTTCTTGGGGCACGTAAAAAATCGGGTCGTAACCAAATCCCCCCTCTCCTTCAGGTTGAAAAAGAATTTCTCCTTCACAAATACCTTCGCTAGAGTAAGCAATGGAACCATTTGGTTGGGCGATCGCCACAGCACAAATAAACCGCCCTCGCCGATCC
>JACONB010000123.1:10832-17685 GCA_014323965.1 Prochloron sp. SP5CPC1
CGTAACAATCTGGCAATCCTTTCTTCGTCTGTGGAACCATAACGAGCAGAATAGATACCAGGAGCACCATTGAGAGCATCTACTGCTAAACCAGAATCATCGGCGATCGCCCACTCCCCTAAAAACTTAGCCACTTGAGATGCTTTTAGACAAGCATTCGCCATAAAGCTATCGCCCGTCTCCTCTACTTCCAATTCTTCTGGCTTTAACTCTAATAGACAGTCCAAACCAGCTAAATATTCTTCAATTTCCCGCAATTTACCCCTATTGCTCGTGGCTACAATTAACTTTTTCATCTCGATTAACTCGCCCAATCTTTCGCCCAGGATAAAATCTCACCCACTTGAACCAAAGTAGGAGCTTCACAGTACAATCGCAGTATCGGTTCCGTACCGCTAAAACGAATTAAGAGCCAACTGTCATCCGCCAAACGAAACTTATAACCATCCACAGCTTGACTATCTACCACCGAAATCCCCCCTATTTCCCCAGGTGGAGATTTTTCCAGACGAGAGAGCAATATTTCCCGCATTTCCATACTCTCCAAGGGTAAATCAATGCGATCGTAGGCAAAATCAAAACCTGTCTTAGCTTGTAATTCCCCGTAGATTTGGCTCAAATCCTTACCCGATTCTACTATAGCTTCCAGTACATACAAAGCGGATAATAAAGCATCCCGTTCGGGAATGTGGCTACCATAGCCTATACCACCAGATTCTTCCCCGCCGATTAATACTGAGGTAGTTAACATCCTTTCTGCAATATACTTATAACCAATGGGGGTTTCAAATAGAGGTAAATTGTAAAGTGCTGCTACCCTCCCAATCAAATCAGAACCGCTGACAGTTTTAACCACCTCTCCAGTTAATCCTCCCCCTCGGGCTAAGTGGTGGATTAAAATCGGGATTAAGACTTGAGAATTGAGAAAATTCCCCTCGCTATCCACAGCAGCAATGCGATCTCCATCTCCATCAAATACCAAACCTACCCTCAATTTGTTAGGCTCGTTACGAGCAGCAGTTCTGATGGTTCTAAATAACTTGCTAAGATAGAGAGGTAGAGGTTCTGGAACCCCGCCACCAAAAGTCGGATCCCGATCCCCATTAATCTCCCTGATGCCCTGCCCCAACAACCGTCCCAATCCACTTGCTGCCGCGCCATGCATTGCATCCACATAAATATCCAGCTCCTCTGCCGCCATGGCATCAGTGATGGCGTCAATTTTTACCTTAGAGCGCAACTGGGAGCAGTAACTCGGCCAAGGGTCAAACTTTTTTATATTACCTAATCTATTATCCCCTTTGATATGCTTATTTATCTTGTGCTCAATTTTTTTAGTAATATCTACTGAAACAGAGCCACCAAAGGAACCTTTTACTTTTAATCCCAAATAGGTGGCAGGATTGTGACTCGCCGTAATAACCAGGGCACCCAGAGCCTTTTGTGCCGAAGCCGCCCAGCTAAAAGCAGGAGTAGGAGCATAAGTTTGAGAAAGCAGGACGTCAAATCCCGCCTCACAAACAGTTTCAGCCGCAGTTTTCGCAAAATCCTCTGCCATAAAACGGCGATCGTAACCCACAATAACTAAAGGAGCACCTGACCTGGTTGGGAAATGATCGGCCAATACTTTCGCAGCAGCAGTAGCCACCATCGCCAAGTTACCATAGGTAAAATCGGCTGCGATCTTACCTCGCCAACCATCTGTACCAAACTTGATTGAATTGCAGGTCATGTCCATCATGGGTATTAATTATACACCGATTACCAAAAACAATGTCAATCTCTGGTAGAGTAGATCCCGATGAGACTAACCAAACTTATCGGCAACCATATATGCTCGCCAACTTCTCATCCGAGATTAACTAAACGAGGTTTACAGTCAGCCCCCCCATTGGGGTTTTAAACGAGGAGAAATTTTTCATGAGGTATCGAGGATTAATTGTAGCCTTTATGGCTTTATGTCTAGGTATATTAACAGCTTGTAGCGGAAATCCACTGGATAGTCTGAGTAGAGATCAACTCACCTACGAAAATATTCTCAACACTGGTATAGCAAACACCTGCCTTCAGTTAGAAGAAACTACTCGTGGTTCCATTGCCATAGATCCCGATAAATCATACGCTTTGACCGATCTGTGCTTAGAGCCCACTTCCTTTTTTGTCGAAGAAGAACCTGCTAATAAGCGCAAAAAAGCAGAATTCGTTCCCGGTAAATTGCTCACCAGAGCTACCTCTACCCTGGATCAGGTTAGTGGTAGCATTCAAGTCAACGAAGATGGGAGTCTAACGTTCCTGGAAGAAGACGGTATTGACTTCCAGGCAATTACGGTTCAGCTTCCTGGAGGAGAGCAAACACCTTTCTTCTTTACCATTAAACAATTAGTTGCTACAACCAAGCCAGGAATTAAGCAGATCGACACTTCTACAGACTTTGAAGGAGAATTCAAAGTCCCGTCCTATCGAGGAGCTGCTTTCCTGGATCCCAAAGGTCGCGGTACTTTTACCGGCTATGATAATGCTGTCGCCCTACCTGCTGGAGCCGATAGCGAAGATTACGCTCGTGCTAATGTTAAGGAAATTGAGAGTGGTAAAGGGGAAATATTTCTCCAAATTACGAAAGTCGATGGCGAAACAGGCGAAATTGCAGGAGTTTTTGAGAGCGAACAACCCTCTGATCGCGGTATTTTCTACGCTCGGGTTCAAGGAAAAGCATAGTTTAGCACTAATTATGAAGCATATCTTTTTATGCTTCATAATTGAGCTTAGATAGAGATGAGTTGAGTTGATAATTAGTTTGTATATTTTATATAATTTTAATTTAAACGTTGAAATAGCTAGACTAGCTTAGAACTAATAGATAGTATAATGAAAGAGTGGCGATGAGGAAAGAGAAATCTTGCAGCAGACCTCACAACTTAAGGCAATTTAACAATGTCTACTAACCTTACTGACGATGTCAAGCTTCAGAGCTTGTGCTTATTTAAAGCTTATCAGCAATCTCGCAGAATCGATTTGCGCAATAAGCTCGTGGAACTAAATTTTGGATTGGTGAAAAAAGAAGCTCATCACTGGGTTGAGAAGTGCAATGAGAGCTACGAAGACTTGCTGCAATTAGGCAGTTTAGGCTTAATTCTGGCAATCGAAAGATTCGACTACTCAAGAGGAAGTGCTTTTAGTTCTTTTGCTATTCCCTATATTAGAGGTGAAATTCAACATTATTTAAGGGATCAGGGTAGCCAGGTTCGGATTCCTCGACGGTGGGTAGAGCAAAAAAGACAAGCTGTGGGCACGATCCGGGATTTCTGCCAGCGGTTCAACAGACAGCCAACAGATCCAGAAATAGCCCAGGAGCTAGAAATTTCCTTGAAAGAATGGGAAGAAATCAAACTAGCAGATAAAAATCGAGAACCTCTGAGCTTAGACTTGTCCCTAGGGGATAATAACTACGGGGCAATCACCTTCGGCGAACTCATCGAGGATCCTCAATATCGCAGTTTTCAGTTGGCCACAGATGATAGAATTCGCTTACAACAAGCTCTAACTCAACTAGAAGAGCGGACTCGGAAAGTGCTGGAATTCGTATTTTTACATGACTTAACCCAAAAAGAGGCCGCCAAATTACTAGGAATCAGCGTGGTGACAGTAGCTCGCCATGCCAAAAAAGGAGTAAATATGTTGCAAAAGTTAATCGGAACAGAAGATTAACGCTCCCCTGCTTATTTTTCTCAGCCATGGTCACAATTGTATTTTTCAAGCTACAAAATTGGTAATTAATTTAGAATGTCACTGCTTATGGGTAAAAATATTTTTATATTATCATTGGCAATGGTAGCTCTTTCCGGCTGCGGAATTCCGACTTTCTGGAATAAGAACAAAACAGAACCAATTAACCGGGAACCAGCAGTAAATGTAGAGAATAAGGAAGTACCTACAGAATCAAATCGCCCGAGTTCCCCAGCAGGGTCAAGTTTTGTTCCTGACTTGATCAAGCCTACAAATGCCCAGGAGCGAAGAGAAACGGTTGTCAAAGGGAGGAACGATCCCTTTGCAATAATACCAATAGAGCCAATTGTCACCAGAGAGAGAACCGCTTCCCCATCTCCACCTGAAGTTAGGCTGCCCCCTCCCCCTCAAGTTACGCCAACTTCTCCACCTGAAGTTGAGCCAAAACCAGTATCGAAGCCACTGCCTCCACAACCAGTGCTGGCGAGGGAAGTTGCGGTAACTGGATTAATACAAGTGGGAACAGTGACAAAGATAATTGTCAAATCTCCTCAGGAAAAATATAGTCGCTACGTGGAAGAAGGACAGTATCTTGCCAATGGACAAGTACTTGTCAAACGGATTGAAACAAGCGGGGCGAAACCCATTGTAGTGCTAGAGGAATTGGGTATTGAAGTTATTAAGCGAGTTGGAGATAAAGTAGCCAAACCCAAAGTAGAAAAACCAGAGGAAGTCTGAGGCAAAAATTGATGGAAGTTATACAGCGAAAAGAGCATATTTTTCATTCCTCCTTACCCTTAGCAATCTACCGGGAAGTTGCCGCTCACTTACGGCAAGTTGAAGGAGTTAAAACCGGTTTACTGTCTAGAGATGGAGGTATCTTTGATTACAATCAAAGCCAACTGCAAGGCTTGTGGCTTGAATATCCTGAAAAGCTAGATACTCCTCGACCTTTGCGTTTGGAAGCAATATTGGCTTATTACGCTCAGTGTTACGGTGCTTGGGAGCGGCAATCAATCCAGTAAATAAGATACCCAAGCTTGTTGCGGTTCTGGGGAACCATACCAAATACCGGGAGATTTGGGAGAATGCATTACTCCTGCTAAAGTTAGATTAGTGGCTCCTTCTAAATGAGCAGCGGCGATGGGGGTAATCCCATCTCCCCAACAGTTACCTTCACCACAAGTCAGTTTGTAGCTATTGTAGGCTAACCAACTACCCAGTTTTCTTTCACCGTATACAGCAGAACCAACTACACAAACGTAACGTACATTTGGATAGAAAGCTCCAGGATAATTCTGCCCGACAAAATCCAAATTGCCCTTTGTCCAGGGTTCTTGACTTATGTGGGGAGTCCCCAATGTCAACAAGGTGGACACATGAGAATGACCTTGCCAAACACCTTCTTCCGACGTGATATCGCCGTGAATATTGTAGGGTTTTTCGCCTAAATAAATGCGGGCAATCCAACCTCCAGCAGAGTGACAGACCAAGTTAACTGAACCAACCGGGTATCTGCTCAACATTTTTTTCACCGTGGTGTCAATTTGTCGAATAATCGTTACCACAGAACGACCTCCGAGAGTTGGCAGCCAATCTCGTTGGCGCAAAGGTACTGTTACCGTAGGAATCCCTCGCTCATTTAGAGCTGTTTCTAAGTCACGGTAGTCAGTAGCTCTAGCAAAGTACCCTGGTATTATTACTGTTGGTAATGGCATTATTGTCGATTGAGGTGTGAGATTTGATCCAACCTGGTGTCTTATATGGAATTAGTTTAGGAGTAGGGGACCCGGAGCTGATTACCCTCAAAGGACTGCGTCTCCTACAGCAAGCTTCGGTGGTAGCCTTTCCCGCCGGAATGAGAGACAAACCCGGCATGGCAGAACAGATTGTCTCTCCTTGGCTGAGGACAGAGCAGCAAAAACTCCCTTTGCGCTTTCCTTATGTGAGGGAAGAGAGTATCTTGATTCGGGCATGGAAAGAGGCAGTAGCAAGAGTTTGGCAATATCTCAAAAAGGGACAAGACGTTGCCTTTGTCAGCATTGGAGATACTAGCTTTTACAGCACTTTTACTTATTTAGCACAAACTTTGCTCCAATTACATCCCCAAGCAGTAGTCCAGACAGTTCCTGGAGTTTGTTCTCCCATGGCTGCGGCAGCAGTTTTGGGGGTACCATTAACGGTTGGCAGTCAGCGTCTTGCCATTTTACCAGCTCTTTATTGCGTCAAGGAGTTGGAGGCAGTTTTGGAATGGGCTGATGTAGCAGTACTGATGAAAGTGAGTTTCGTTTACCAGCAGGTTTGGCAATTTTTAAGCCAGCGCCAGCTTCTGGAGGCTAGTTGGGTGGTAGAGAGAGCAACTTTACCCAATCAAACTATCTATCGAGATTTGAGGGCTCGCCCTGATTTAAAACTCTCTTACTTTTCCTTATTGATTGTACAATGCCCACCTTGCCAGTAACGCAGTTTCTCCACGAAACCCAAGGGAAGATGTAGAAATTGGTTTCCCGCCAAGAAATTTAGGGCCAAATCCAAGATGAGTAATCGATTAGGGAGCAGTTTGGAGATTATTTGGTGGGTGCTCCCAGCCCACTTTTATCCAGATTGCCCTTGCTTCAACGATATCTTCATTATTCAATCGCAAAGCCAATGCCGTTGCACAACCTGTTGGTGTCAATCCAGCAATATGGATTCCACCATTGACCCAGGTGAAGTGCTCCTTGCAATTTTGGGTTCGTGGATTAAACAGTTTAACAAACTGCCCTGTATCAGGATCGACAGCGTGAGTTTTGGTTCCCTTAAACTCATTGCAACGGTAACAGGATGCAGCTAAGTTTTCACCCAGGTCTATTCCTCCCAATGATCTTGGTATAATATGGTCTATCACTAGCGGCGTTCCAGTCAATCTGGAAGAGGTTTTACAGTATTCACAATAGTAATCAGAGCCTTTTATAACTTGCTGACGTAGATTTCGTAAACTACCCACGCGCTTGCTTGCCCCCGGCCCCCGGCATTGATTAATGGCGGGGGGCGGGGGTGGGCTTTCAGCAGCCCTGGTTTCACTGCACAAGACAGAAGGAGAGAGCCTCCAGCGGATTAGGAGCAGCCCCAAAGTTAAATCATTTTTGCA
>JACONB010000123.1:17727-19916 GCA_014323965.1 Prochloron sp. SP5CPC1
CCACAATTGCCGCACTTAAAAGACTTATTATTTCTAGTTCCAATATGTAGGCACTGATGGCAAGTTTGACTGGTATAAGCAGGAGGTATTGCAATCACCAGAACTCCTTCCTTAATTCCCTTGTACTCCAGAAATGTTCTTAATTGATAAAACGCCCAAGAATTAGAACGTCAACTCTGCGGTTTTATTTCTAGGTTTGGAGTTGGTGTGCTCCCTAATACCTGTCAAGTCTTCAATAGCAACTATGGAATTTGTTTGTTTGGCACTTTCAATGATTGATTTAGAAATATTTGGGTTTTGCCATAACTGCTGCACTACCGGAAAACAGTACCGCCGCTTGTCGATCACTAAGAGTGGCGCTGACGCGATCGCAGGTACAAAAGCATTAGTAATGAGTTTGTGGAGAGTACCTGCTCTTCCTACAGTCCTATTAATGGAACACTTCTTTGCTAAACTAGAAGCAGGTGTGACCGTCAGAACAGCACTCACCGAAGCACAAAACTACCTCCAAAAGGCCACCCGGTCAGAACTAAAGGAATCAAAACTAGGACAAGAAGCACTGGAAGAACGGGGAAAAGATAAAACGGATCCCCCTTTTTCTCATCCTTATTACCGGGGTGCATGGGTTTATCAGTGACCACGTACCATGACAGTTATCGGCGGGCCGCGCTACCGCGCGGATCCGGTGGGTACACCGGATCGCCATATAAACATATCCCCTTCAAAAAATAATCAAAATTCATCTGTGTTCATCTGCGGTTAAAAACACCATATATATGACCGCACCTTCTCCACTATATAAAGAATAACACAACAAACCTCACCTTGTCAACCCCTAAAACAAAAAAATTAGGGTGAGCATTACCGATATTAGTTTAATGTCCACCCTAAAACTACTGTCAAGATACTTGGTTACTGTTCCCCTTCTCCTTCCGTAAGAGTAATTATCCGATTAACTTCATCAATTTGATAGGATTCCACTAAACCAGAAGGCCAGGTTACCTCTACTGTAGCGAATTCGTTGTCAGCAAGACCAAAGGAAAGCCAAGGACTCTCTGAGGAAGCAAAACTGCTCCCAGCTGCCAACTCTCGCACCTGCTCCAACTCCCCACTCACAACCTGAACCTTAGCACCAATAGCGCTGCGGTTGCTGTCGGTGCCAACGAGTCGCAAAGTCAGCCAATTATGGTCATTACCACTATTCCGTAACAGCACGGGAGTTCCCTGGTCTAGAAGTTCCCCAGACTGCAAGTCGAAAAGAGTGGTGGTAACTACAACCACATCCTCGAAGCCATCCCCATTGTAATCTCCCCGAGCAACACCAGTTGGATAGCGTTCACTTAGGTCAGCCCCAGTGTCCTCAAGATTAGCTTGATTGAAACCCCCCTGGCGATCGTTGAAGAACAACCGACCGGGGTTACCTGGGACTGGGACAAAGGGGAAAGAACCCGTAAAGTAGAGATCCTGATGGCCGTCGTTGTCGAAGTCGCTCAAGGTGGCTCTCCAACCGAATTCTAAATTAGCAACACCCAAATCAACTGCTATATTGGTAAAAGTGCCGTCTCCATTATTGCGGTAAAATGCATGGGGTTGTTGTACTCCACTGCCAGCATTACTAGCAAAGAAGTCAATATCCCCATCATTATCGTAGTCTCCGGGGGCAAAACTCATCCAGAGACCAGGCTGGGCAATACCCGCCTCCTGTGCCACGTCAGTAAAGGTGATATTGCCATTGGCGTCCGGACCGTTGTTACGATAGAGGTTAAAGGGTGCTGGTGTTAGGGTTGACCCCACGGCAAAGTTGCAGTTACCCACATAGATATCGATTAAGCCATCGTTGTCGTAATCGCTAAAACCAGCCACGCAAGCTCCCAGAGCATCATCTACCCCCGCTGACTCGCTAATGTCAGTAAAGGTAAGATTGCCATTTGCGTCCAAACCGTTACTCAAATAGAGTCGGTTCCCGTCAAACTCTGTGGGACCGAAATCCGCCGGGAGAAAGTCAAAGTCCACATGACCAGGACTGGCAATAAAAATATCCAGCCAGCCATCATTATTAATATCTCCTAGGGCGGGTGCCAAAGCAGTAGCCCCTCCCGGTACCCCTGCAGTAGCGGTAATGTCGGTAAAGGTGCCGTCCCCATTGTTTAAGAAGAGGGCGGTGGGACTTTGTTCGCCGAAAGCCAGCC
>JACONB010000124.1 GCA_014323965.1 Prochloron sp. SP5CPC1
TAGTACCTGTGGCTGAGGGAGGCTCTGACGACCAGGGCAACCTGACGCACCTGCACAAACCGTGTCACAAGTAGGTACATTCCAAGAAAACCAAGCGAGTAGGACTTGAACGTACGCAGAGCGGATGATAGGAAACTGTCACGTCCGGTTCTTAGGGGAGGGGAGAGAGGCGACTCTTGAACCTTACCCGACTTTAGCAACATAACCTTTGTCGTGATAGGTAGATCCTTGCGGGTTTTCCCCCACGCAGTAGCGGACGTGCAATTTTCAAAGCATCCGGCTCCTGGTGTATCAGCCTACTCTCTATGTTGGTTCTTCAGTTTGTCTTAACCTTACATGTTTTTATGTGTACTCAATAATGAGCTTTGCGCTCCTTAATTCCCTGCCCTGCCTCCATTGATGCTGAACCCAGAACATCTCTAACTTACGGCGGGGTCATTTCTCTAGCTAATTCAGGTTTTCAACTTACGTTTCACCCTCCTCTACGTCTGCTCCCCTTTCGGTCACGCAAAGACGCAAAGACAGCGAAGGATTGTAAACTAGGTGTTTATATTGTAGCCGGAGTGTAATTGTGTTACGCAGTGCGTCTTAGCGCCTTGGCGCGAGGCTTTCGGGTAGACAATACTCTATGTGTCTGGTTATGCTAATTGGTACATTCCCTTTTAACTTTTCCATGGGCTTTCGCTCGTGGCACCGTTCGCTTTTTAGGAGAGTCCCGTCTCCCCAAGGAGTTGGTTCCCTTACGATGCGTTACGCCATAGCTGTCAGCTTTAAACACTCCTCCAGACGTGTGCTAACGCATCCTACGGTTTCCTACGGCTAGTGCCGACCCTGGGTCGGTTTTTCACGTTCCGCGCGCGCAGAGGCGCTCCGGCACGGAGGATTAATAAACAAGCGTTAAGCCGCAGTTGGTAAAGTCTATTCTCTGCGCCTCTGTGACTCTGTGAGCTTCCTTAATAGTTAGAATCGTCTGGGACGCCTTCGGCGGCACCTTCGGTGTTAGGCTTCGACCTACTCCGGAGGCGTGGTGTCTACGTGATGGCGAATATATTCCATCTTTCACATGTGCCTCTTGCCATTTTGGCTGTGGCGTATCAGTACTAGGTTTTCGCCACTCTAGAAATTACGGGGCTGCAAGATGAGCGTAATGCTCACCATGCCAGACTTCCCTTAGCCTTCTATTCGCCCTAGTCAACAGAGTAGATGTTTGCATTACTCACAAGAAGTGAGACAGTCCCATTGCTGGAACTGCCCCTTTAGGTAGGGACTGAGGAGACACTCCCCATTTAGACTGAACGGTCAGTCTACTAACTACTGCGACTAACGCGAGGCACATACTCTTTCAAAATACTGTTGCGATTAGGATGACGCAGTTTGCGCAGAGCCTTGGCTTCAATCTGCCGGATTCTTTCCCGAGTGACGTTAAATATTTGACCGATTTCCTCAAGGGTTTTCATCCTGCCATCATCTAGGCCATATCGCAATCGCAGTACATCTCGTTCCCGAGGACAGAGAGTGTCGAGGACATTTTCTAAGTCCTCCCGGAGCAGATTTTTCGATACTTGGTCATCTGGGGTTTCTCCATCGGCCTCGATAAAGTCACCCAAGCGGGAGTTTTCTTCCTTGCCAATCGGTGTCTCTAAAGAAATAGGCAATTGGGCAGATTTAGCGATAAATCGCAGCTTCTCAATAGTCATTTCCATGTGAGTGGCGATTTCTTCTTCCGTCGGTTTGCGTCCCGTTTCCTGGGAGAGGATTTTCGTCGTTTTTTTGATCCTGGAGATAGTTTCGTACAGATGAACTGGCAAGCGAATGGTGCGGGATTGATCAGCGATCGCCCTCGTAATTGCCTGTCGAATCCACCAAGTAGCATAGGTCGAAAACTTATAACCCTTCTCATGATCGAACTTTTCGGCCGCCCGAATTAAACCGAGGGAACCTTCCTGAATCAAGTCTTGAAAAGACAAGCCTCGATTCATATATTTTTTGGCAATAGAGACTACTAAGCGCAGGTTAGACTGTACCATTTTGTCTTTTGCCCGCCTGCCCATATAGAGGCGACGGCGAAAGGACCGTAAGTCCATCTTTACCTCAGTTGCCCATTCATGGTCCTCCGGTTCTCGCTCTAAGCTTTCGGATAGCTCTTCTCGTATTCGCTCCAATTGCAGTAAGTCAGCAATTTTGCGGGCGAGTTCGATTTCTTCTTCTGCTCGCAGGAGTCGAATGCGACCTATTTCTTGCAAGTAAATGCGAATTGAGTCCTCCGTATAAGGCTTTTTTGACGTTTGAGCGCGACGATGAGTACTATTGGTCAGTTTGCGGGTTTTTTTCACTACGGATTTTTCTACTACAGTGGTCTGAACTTCCTTTGTAGTTGAGACCATCGTTTGTCCGTCGATTAAAAATTGTAACTCAGTGGGTTTGTTGCTCTCTTTGATAGTTGCGAGTACGTTCGATGAATGCGTCATGCCTTTTCCTTTTGCTCCTTCATGCAAAACTATTAACCGTTTTCCTGGTAATTCTTCTTTTACTTCCATAAGACGAGGCAGCATTATAGATTTCCTCACACCTAAAATCAGTCATTCATTTGCTTCTAAGGAATTCTTCGCTTTGAAGATTTAATACTTTTGAGATTGTAGCAACTTTGGCCCATTTTGCCTGTTAGATACCTCCTAAATTTCTTGCCCCTGTGATTTGAACCCCAGGTTCCAAGTTTTTAGGGTAATTTGATCTGGCAATGACAGCCATAAGTGACAATAGCGTAATTAAATTTCTTATTAGATCATTCATGATAGTACATATGTTCTAGATAGTGGGCCCACTGTATTTGGAGACAGATTTAACGCCCGAATTCGATCTGAGGAAAGCCAAAAAGCGTCTCAGTTAGGGGAGCGGCAGACTTTCTTGATAGCCAAAACCCGCTCACTTTACTTATAATCCATGGAAATCCAATTGATTGAAACTATGTCAGCAGCAGAAAAACTTTACGAAGGGAAAGCCAAAATTGTCTACCATACCGAAGATACTGAGATTCATAGGATCGTGTTTAAAGATTCTGCAACCGCTTTTAACGGCTCCCTTATGGGCAAGATAGAGGGTAAAGGAGAAATAAACTGCACCATCTCGGCTGCTCTGTTTGAATGTTTGTCCAGCATTGGTATTCCTACCCACTATATCTCCCGCCCCCAGAAAAATCAAATGCGAGTGCGGGCAGTAAAAATTATCCCCCTAGAGGTAGTAGTCCGAAATATTGCTGCGGGTAGTCTAGTACACCAGACTGGTTTGCCAGAAGGAAAAGTCTTACAATCGCCCCTAGTAGAATTTTATTTAAAGAATGACTCTCTATCAGACCCCTTATTGACCCGCGATCGTCTCTTACTATTAGACTTGACCAGCCCGGAACGGCTAGAACAAATCGAGAAAATGGCTCGCAACATCAATCAATACCTAACGGATTTTTTCCAACGTTGCCGCATAATTTTGGTAGACTTCAAACTGGAATTCGGTCTTGATTCTCAAGCAAGATTACTTTTAGCAGATGAAATTAGCCCCGATACTTGCCGTCTCTGGGACGCTACCACAACAGATCCTCAAGAGCGCATAATGGATAAGGATAGATTCCGTCGCAATCTACCCCAGGTAGAATCAGCCTATCAGGAAGTGTTCGAGAGAGTATTGGCTCAAAATAAGATCGGAGATATCAGCCCATAATGGCAAAGTCAACATCAAGAGCGTAATAATAAACAACGGACAAAAAAGCCAATCGCTCCTTGTGGTGTGTGGAAGTGCAAAACAAAATCAAACATATCTTAGTGGCAATCCTTGCTACCTCAACAACTCTGTGTTTATCCAACCGGGCTGAATCGTCTACACCAGACTTGACCAGTAATCAGTCTCAACCTATGGGTACATTTATCGTCCAGAGAGAGCCAGAACCGGAAGATACAGAGACGCGAGTGCTAGTAGCAGAAGTGGCGGTCTTGGGGGTAGAAGGAAAACTGCAAGATTTAGTTTACGAGCAGATAAGTACCAAACCAGGACTGCCAACAACTGGCTCTCGCTTGACCTTGGACGTAAGTGCTATCTATGGAACTGGCTTTTTTGCTAATGTAACTGTGACGCCCGAAGATACTCCTTTAGGGGTGAGGATCTCTTTTACAGTTCAACCTAACCCAGTCCTGAAAAAGGTAGTGGTGCAATCCGTGACCGCAGAGGAAGGAAAGGGCGTGCTGCCAGACGTTGAGGTCCAGAGAATTTTTAGCGAAGCCTTTGATGAAATTCTCAACAGTAAGCAATTACAAGCAGATATCCAAGAATTAAATGCCTGGTATAAAAGCAATGGTTATGACTTAGCTCAGGTTGTGGGAGCACCGAGTATAGCACAAGACGGTACTGTGACTCTCCTGGTAGCAGAAGGTGTGATTGAAAATATTCAAGTGAGATTTTTTTCTGATGAAGGAGACGAACTCGAAAAAGGGAAAACTCGTCCTTTTATCATCCGACGTGAGGTTCAACTACAACCGGGAGATGTCTTTAACCGTCAGACAGCACAAAGAGACTTAAACCGAGTCTTCGGTCTCGGTATTTTTCAAGACATCAAGTTCTCCTTTGCTCCAGGCCAAGATCCAAGCAAAGTAGTAGTCAATGTAGACGTGGTGGAAAGCAATACCGGTTCCATTGCTGCTGGTGCTGGGGTTAGCTCCGCTAGCGGTCTCTTTGGCACTATTAGCTATCAAGAGCAAAATCTGGGGGGCAATCACCAAACTATAGGAGGAGAAATTCAGCTCGGAACCCGGGAATTGCTCTTCGATGCCCGTTTTACCGACCCCTGGATCGCTGGTGATCCTAACCGCACTTCCTATACAGTCAACGGTTTTCGCCGCCGTTCTATTTCCTTGATTTTCGATAATGGGGAAACTGATGTAAACCTGCCCAACGGCGATCGCCCTCGGGTGGTGCGGACAGGAGGTGGAGTTAGTTTTTCCCGTCCCTTGGTGCGGGATGTTTTTAGCAGACCGGATTGGCGTCTATCTCTGGGATTGCAGTACCAGCGGGTGGCAATTGAGGACAGCGATGGGGAGGTCAACCCGTTCGATGAATTGGGTAATCAGCTGGCTTTTAACACCGACGGTACGGATGACCTTTTTCAGCTTCAGTTTGGTGCTAGCCTCGATCGCCGCAATAACCCCCGACAACCCACCAGCGGCTACTTGCTGCGCTTTGGAGTAGACCAATCCTTACCCATTGGGGACGGCAGTATCTTGCTCAATCGCTTGCGGGGTAGCTACAGTTACTACATTCCCGTGCAATTAATTAATTTTAACGACGGTCCCCAGGCTCTTGCCTTTAATATCCAAGCAGGTAATGTTTTTGGCGATTTGCCTCCCTATGAAGCCTTTTCCATCGGCGGAAGTAATTCGGTACGAGGTTATAACGAAGGTGAGGTGGGAGCTGGACGTCGTTATTTGCAGGCAACTGCGGAGTATCGCCTGCCAATTTTTTCTTTTCTCGGTGCCGCCTTTTTTGTAGACTACGCTACGGATTTCGGTTCCGGTGATGCGGTTCCCGGAAATCCCGCTGTCCTGAGGGGTAAACAGGGCAATGGTTTGGGTTACGGTATCGGTGTGCGGATCCAATCCCCTCTCGGTCCAATTCGGGTCGATTGGGGGTTCAATGACCAGGGGAATAATCGCATTCATTTTGGCATTGGCGAGCGATTTTAACTTTGCATCCTACGTATATGTTGACAAAATTGCAATTTAATGGTAATGAATACGATTGCAAATTCCTTTACAGTTTCCGGCATAGGACTGCACTCAGGAATAACTACGAACGTGCGGGTGTCTCCAGAAAATGCTGGGCTTTACTTCGTGCGGGTAGATTTGCCAGAAAAACCGACCATACCCGCTCATGTTGAAGCGGTGAGTCAGACGACTCTTTCTACGGAATTAGCGGCAGGAGAAGCAAGAGTGCGGACGGTAGAA
>JACONB010000125.1 GCA_014323965.1 Prochloron sp. SP5CPC1
TATCGTTTTTTCCACTGGCTCCAGGATAATATCGACCTATTCGCCAGTCACCGAGCTAGTTTGGGATATGTCTGGCGTTAAGTTTTCCCCTTCGTCCCGATAGTTCATTCAGTAGCAGGCTGGGTTATCACTACCTTAGAGGTTCGGTAATCCTTTCCAGACTCACCTAGGGCGTGTCATCAGTTAGAGAAAGAAAGGATAGAATAGATGAACCGAAGAGAGGGAAACAGAGAGAAAAATGCGCAGATATGCACTCAGAGATGACCAGTGGGAAAAAATCAAGGATTTCCTACCGGGGAGAGACGGCCATGTAGTCCGAACGGCCAAAAATAATCGACTGTTTGTTGAAGCAGTGTTGTATCGGTATAGAGCGGGAATCCCGTGGAGAGACCTACCCGAAAGGTTTGGAGACTTTCGAGTAGTACATACGAGATAAAGCCTAGGAACAAAAGTGAAGTGTGGGAAAGGATATTCAAGGTGTTGGCGCAAGACGCCGATAACGAGTATGGGATGATTGATTCGACAATCGTGCGAGCGCATCAACACAGTGCTGGCGCGCAAAAAAAAAGAGTCCGGGGAGGACAGAGAGGACAATGAGTCCGGGGAGAGTGACGACCAAGCCATTGGTAGAAGTCGAGGAGGATTAAGTACAAAGATTCATGCCACTTGTGACGCTCTGGGGAATCCCACAGGCTTCTTTTTGACGGGAGGACAAGCCCACGATCTTGATGGCGCAGATGTCCTCCTTGAAAAGCTTGAAGCTGAGGCAATGCTGGCGGATAAAGCTTATGATGCTGATGAGCGGGTCCGCCAAAAACTCCAAGCTCAAGGTTGCACAGCGGTCATTCCCTCCAAGGTGAATCGCCAAGTTCCTTATCCTTACGACAAGCACCTCTACAAGGCTCGCCATCTAATTGAAAACTTTTTTGCCAAACTCAAGCAGTATCGCGCTATTGCTACCCGTTATGATAAAACCGCTCGGAACTTTTTAGGGGCGATTTATCTGGCTGCTTCTGTCGTCTGGCTTAACTGATGACACGCCCTAGTGAAAACCCTGGTAAATTTAGGCCCCACTTTTATTAAAATGGGACAGGCACTCTCTACTCGTCCAGATCTGATTCCGTTGGAATACGTGCAGGAGTTGGAGAAATTACAAGATAAAGTACCTCCATTTAGTGCCGACGAGGCCATCGCTCTTGTGGAATCGGAACTGGGCAACTCTATTTATAGCAATACGCAAGAGGGTTAGGACAAATTGAGGATGGGTATTAACAAAAGCAGCAACCAAAACAGATGTGTCAAACAACACTTTCACCAGCCGCTCAACTCATGAATACGTTTTTCTCGCAAGTCAGAGATAAAGGTATTGAAATCCAAACCCGGAAGAGGAGAAGTATCCACAACCAACACCTGACCCTTCCGGAAGACTCTAGGTTCCTCGGACTCTTCCTCTACATCAGAAGACTGGTTTAAGGTTAAGACTTTTGTCGCGATCGCTTCCAATACAAACTGTTCAATGGAGATACCCTTCAGCTAAAGCGGCAGGAGCGGAACGCCATAATCTTGGATTTGGCGTGAGAGGAATGCCGCGCCCGAGTATAAACACTCCTTGACAGAAACTAAATCTCGCCCTATAATTGATTGACAGTGGGGCTGGGCGTGTTCCTCACTATAAAATGCCGTAGAGGGAAAGTTGCGAGTACACGCTCACGGAAGTTCTCCTCGCCTGACGGCGACGCTCGTTGTCGGCGCCATACCCGTCAGGGTTGGTGTAGGAGCGTCACGGTAGACCATTTTTCAAGAAAAATCCACGGGAGCTTTTCCTCCCTGTCTTTTTAAAGCAGGGAGGAAAAGCGAGGAGGGAAATTTATTTCCCTTTAGGGAAGACAAAGGACGACAAAAACCATTTTCCGCGCTGATACACCAGTTGGGTGCCATACAAACATTCTTGGGGATGTGGAAGGGACGCCCTAAATGGTAATCCTTTGGTTGTTTTACGATACCAGGTACCGCTTTTGTAATTACCTGCCTTAAATTTGATAACTTTGGAAGTTGCCGTGCATCTTTTAAACTTCGGGATACCGTTATTGGCGACCGCCTGTTTTGCTGCATCTATTGCATCGGCAACTGCTTCTTGGAGCTGATGCCCTGGCAGTTCTGTAACCCAATCTGGCCTTTGGGTAGCTCTAGCTTTCTTCTGTAAATCATAAGCAGAAGCTAAACCTTCCTTTCTCACTGTTGCTATTGTCCAGTTGTAAATCCAGCGATAGCCAGCTAACCATTGCTTCCACGTTTGATGTAGCTCTTTACAAGGATATAGCCGTATCTTCTGTATTGCATTTGGAGGTTGTTTCTTTGTTTGATGTCTTGGTTTGGTTTTGTAGCGTTTCTTGCATTTGTTTTTTGTATTTTCGCAGCCCGTATAACCGTGCAGAGAAGCAGTGGAGGATGGACAGGATATCCTCAACAAGTTCTTGTTCTGGAGAGAGGATACGCTCATTGAGAACCACGAGGAAAGCATCAGCTTTGTTTTGCATATCCACTCAACAAGTGGGAATCCGAATCGGACGAGACGGTCGGGATAGGCACAGACAAGGCATCCGACATCGCCTTTGTAAATTGATTCCAGAATAGAGAGGAATTTACGCCGTTTAAAATTGAGTCCTGATCCAACTTCTTTAACCAGCTGCCCTCCTGGGTATGCTTTGAGTAAAAACTCAGCTTGTCGAGGCTTGGTCGTCTTTCTGGGAATAGGTAGAGACTCTTGCATACAGGACAGTGGGCTTGGTTTCCTGCTGGTACTGGTCGAGGCAGTATCTCCTTTGGCCTCCTGCGGTTCTGATTGTCTTAATTTTCCCATTTGCTTCCCATCTTCTGAGAGTTGCGAGGCAGACACCGAGTTGTTCTGCGGCTTTTCTGGGGGTAACATATTTCTCTTGAATCATTACCTTTTTGCTATAGTTACCATGACTATAGCAAAGTTTTTAAAGCTTTGTCAAGAGATATTAATGTTTTCTTCCACTAGCAACTACCTCCCCATGGGCACCCAATGAGTTGTGTCCTGCACTAGGCAGTGCTCTTAACCAGAGAGCCAACAGATAATCCGAGCTCGGGAAATACCCGGAAGTGTTATCTCATTGGGCTATTGCCCTAGTCACTTCTTGATTAGAAACTGGCTTTTCCAAGCCCCGTCTCTTTAGAGCGGGGTAAGTGACCAAAAAAGCTCACTAAGTGTCGAATCATAACTCCTGGATTTGGGAAGTTATCGCCTAAGTGTCGAATCATAACTCCTGGATTTGGGAAGTTATCGCCTGGGTGTCGAATAATAACTCCTGGATTTGGGAAGTTATCGCCTGGGTGTCGAATCATAACGTCCTATTAAAATCGCCTTGAAGGCCCCTGTTTAAAGAAGCTGTAAAGATTGTACCTTCACTTTCAAAAGCTATGTCAAGGCGCTAATAACAGCACTATTGCTTTTTGTTGTTAAATTGCGTATTTTTACTTATATTTATATCTGTATTTTTTCTATATACGAGATAATATACGGGCAGCCGCAAGCCCCCGTCATTTATGCGGGGGATAAGGCGACGCGGTGCACCGTGCGGCGTGACCAATATCACATCTGAAAAGGTTGAAATTTGATGCCGAAAATGTTAGAGTAAAAATATGATTACAATTGAGTTCAAAGCAAAAGGCAAAAAAGCTGGCGTTGGTGAATTAGAAGATGGATATAGAATAGATAAATTCAAGATAGAGACAAGCCAATGCTCGAATGCCCAAGATGCAAATCCACTCATATTCGTAAAAATGGACACAGAGGAGACAAGCAAAATAACCGCTGTGTCGATTGCGGGCGCCAATTCATCGAACAACCCAAGAGCCACCGGGGCTACAGCGACGACGTGAGGAACCTCTGCCTCAAAATGTATGTTAATGGTATGGGATTCCGGGGGATTGCGCGGGTCACAGATATTCACCACACAACCATTATTAACTGGGTTAAACAGGTTGGCGGACAACTTCCAGACGCCCATGTCCCCCAAGAGATTCCCGGAGTGGGTGAACTCGATGAGATCCAAACCTTTGTAGGCTCAAAAAAAACAAGCTCTGGATTTGGACCGCAGTGGATCACTTCAAACCAGGACTTTTAGGCTGGGTGGTAGGGTATCGCAGATGCCTTGCACCTTCGAGCCCTTATGGAGACTGGTCAGTGTCTGGGAGTGCTTCTTTTACGTCACCGATGGATACAAGGTTTATCCTCATGTCAGCAAGACTTACATGACGAGGGTGGAGGGTGAAAATACGCGCCTCAGGCATTATCTGGCAAGGCTGCACCGCAAGACATTATGCTATTCCAAGTCCATCGAGATGCTCAACCATTCAATTCGTTTGCTAATTCACTACCTCAAGTTCTGGGATGTACCTGTTCCCCCTCGAATCATCTTTTAATTCACCAACGCCAAGCAAGTAGGTCTTGAAGGTACGCAGAGCGGATGAAGGGAAACTATCACGTCCGGTAAGATAGCCAGGTGGAGGGGGCGATCTCTTCACCTAGGTTCATTAGGCAATACAAACTAACCCCAAGCACCCAAACCTTTTCAGTTTAGCAGATTAAACTCAAGCAACCTGATCTTAGTCTACATTGGCATCCTTTATTGAGGGATTACTTACCGCTATAATAAATGCCTCACCAACGATAGTCAGCTTCCAGTAACTTGCTGGCTTTTTCACACGTTCACCTGATCTGTTCTCAGTTTCAACCATTGGACGCTCAATAAGTCCTAGGTTAGATAGATGCACATTGGTAAAGTCTGTAGGTTCTTCGATAATATCTTCAAATTTAATTTCAAATCCAAATACCTTAAAACTTAAAGTCACCTTTTTGGGAGGATCAGATCGTTGTGCTAAGTCGATAAGTCGATATGCATCTGTAGAACTTAGTCTGGATAAAATATGAATAAACTCTGGATGAATAGAGCTATCCGCTAATTCGTTAGCAAGTAAGTTACTCCAAAGCTATTGTAATGTTTCATCAGTTTCAGTAGACGAAGATTCAATGACTTTGAGAATTATAGATGCCCTTGGCATTCTAGTTGAGTCAGAGCTACTGTTTGAGGCTTTTTCGGCAGCACTTTTTAGTATTTGAGCAGCAAGCAATTTCTCGGCATCAACGAATCTGTCAAACTTGGCACTAATAAGCCTACCAAGACCACCTGTGAGTAGATGTTATTGGTGCTAGTAATTCTTTGAAAGTGTAGCAGGCAGTATTAACAATTTGATTCCATGATTCATCCGAAATAGCTTCCGCAAGTTTTCCAACACCCGCTAGATCAAGACTACGATCTTCAGTCATATATAGCAATCCTAAATTAGTTGTAAATTTTCTCTTGTTGTCTTGGGAGTGCCAGCCTCCTTACAAGCTAAGGATTTAACTGGAAGCATTGAGAATTTTCCAGGTCGTTGAAGTCAATTATCTGACGATAAGAAGGCTCCTGAAAGTTGTCAAAGGTCTCTGGGTTGTAGGTTCCCACATTTACAGTATAGCGTGCTGCGCAAAGCGCAGATCCGGGCAAAGCCCGGGTCGCCCCCAGAGTCTAGCACCTGATGAGGAAAGGTCGCTTGATGGACCCCGCGAAGTCAGCGACGTTGCTCTCATGCCTCTGAGCGATAGCTAAAAGACCAGTCTGAGCTGCTTACACGGGCTACGTTATCGGCAAGCGTTCAAAGACCTACCCGCCGCCGGGGGCAGCTCTGGGCTGCTAGAATCTGACAGTTAAACATAGCCTGAAATTTCCAACGAGGAGGAATTTTCATGACTACCCATTTCATTACCGCTGAAATCGACCTTTCCAAAACTCCAGCTCAATTGCACCGGGAAATAGAAGCCGAATTACGATTACGAGGAGAACCTCTGCGCTGGGCAATTACTAGTATAGACAAGGACAAGCAAAAAGCTTATGTGGAGG
>JACONB010000126.1 GCA_014323965.1 Prochloron sp. SP5CPC1
TGTTTGACACTCTCTGCAACGTCTGCGCGGTTAGAAGATGAGTTTGATGAGAATAGTCCCGTTTATACGGTGTCCTTAGAGGAGTTTGAAACAGCGGTTTTAGCTTGGATTAAACATATCCAGTGAACAGAAATGTTGATAAGCAATGGGAATTATAATTCCAACAATTGGTTATAACTTTTCTACTCAATTGTCCATTCTACTACTCTAGGTTGCTCGCTGTTGGGTTTCGTGCCTCAACCCAACCTACACTTCAAACATTTATTTATTCTAAACTATCAGGAGTAGGGGTAGGTTTCGGGGGAGGAATAGTAACAGGAATATTAGTAGGAGTAGTGGTGCTTTCCTCTGGTTTGGGTTCTTCCGGTTGAGGTACTTCGGGAATAGGGAAGAAGACGAAGGCGATCGCCGCCAGGACAAAACTACCAATGCCCAAAATCGTTGGAGTAGCGCGCTGTAGGAGCGGTTCTTCTCTCTGACGATAGCGCTTACTCACTGACTGCAACTGCAAAGTCAAATCTGGTAAAGTTTGGGTATCTGCAAACAACTGATCCACTGCTTCCAGCAAGTCGAATAACTGCACTGTTGTCAGCTCAACTTCCACCTTCTGTTCCTCTGAGGGGGATTCCCAAGTTAAGCGATGTAAATATTTACCTGGGACAGGTTCTATAGATACTTTCCCCTCCTCTTCCTTTCCATGCTCCCTTTGAGGGGAATATAGTCCACTCAAACACCCCTGTCCATAAGCACTCACCGTCTCTACTAGATTGGTTAAAAATACCTTACCACCGCTGAGTACTTGGTTCATACCAAGAAAATGGCATTCTGCATTGAGCAAAATGGACATCTTCTGGGTACTATCCTCGCTCAAACCATCTAAAACCAGGGTGCAATTAGGTAAACTGTATTGGCGTCGAATCGTCATGCTATCTCCCCATCAAACAAACTAAACCAAAACCTCGACTTCCCTTGGACTCCCGTACAAAACAATAGCTTATTTAACAGCTCCAGAGCGAGGGCGTTCAATTTTTCCTCTGAGGAGAGATATATCTCTACCTTAGCACGGCGGGGATTCATCCTGGCTTTATAGTGAGAACTAAACCTTTCGAGATACTCCGAGAGCTGAAAATGGTGTCCCAGGGGCAACCCCTTCTGGACCATTTGCTGTTCTGCTAAGAGTAACTGGCGAATTAAATTTGACCGTTGTCTGGCTAAATCTCCTGCGATAATTACTAAGGTTTTAGCTTGTTCCAGGGTAAGGGGTTGGCGGTGGTAAGAACGACGCCAGGGATTAGTACAGCGCAAACGCCAGACTACCACTCTGTTTTTAATTATATCCTTTAATTGTAACCTTTTAGCAGCAGCCAGCATTCGTTCTGCTCCTCCTATTGCCAAGGCTTCCAGAGCTAGCAGCATTAGATCCAGCCGTTGTGCAGTTCGCACGGAACATTGGGTTACGGAGGGAATGTCCGGGAGACTGGACAAAATTGGGGGTTGGGACATTAAGGTAGGTTCATCACTCATCTTATTTTGTATCTTAATCTTTCCGGCAATAGCGGAAAATCTCTCTTCGGTGCCATAATGCCATAATCAAGTGGTAACTGTTATAAAGATGGATCTCAAATCTCTCATTCGCGATATACCCGACTTTCCCAAACCCTCTATTCTCTTTCGGGATATTACCACCCTGCTCAAGAATGCTGAGGGACTGCGCTACGCTATAGACAGTCTGTCTGCTAAGTTTACCACCGCTGGTTTATTTCCTGATTATATTGTGGGAATGGAGTCCCGAGGCTTTATTTTCGGTCCAACCCTAGCTTATAAGCTGAATGCGGGATTTATTCCTGTGCGCAAACCTGGAAAACTGCCGGCAGCGGTTCATACAGTGGAATATGACTTGGAATATGGTACCGATCGCCTGGAAATTCATCAAGATGCTGTCTCAGCGGGAGCTAAAGTAGCAATTGTAGACGATTTGATTGCCACTGGGGGTACGGCTAAGGCTACAGCAGACTTGTTGAGAAAATTGGACTGCGAAATCTTGTGTTTTGCCTTTATCATGGAGTTAAAAGATTTGGGTGGGCGACAAAAACTGCCAGAAGTACCAATTATTACTCTGGTTGAATATTAATAAATTTATACTTAACAAACTATTTATGTGATGAATGAAACATTGCTCTATGTCCTCAAGCGACTGGGACAGGCGATTTTGACTTTATTTTTAGCATCCGCCCTCTGTTTTGCCATAATTCAATTAGCACCTGGTGACTATTTGGATACATTGCGCCTTAATCCGCAAATTTCCCCGGAGAGACTGGAAGAACTCATAAAACAATTTGGTTTAGACAAACCGGGCCTAATTCAGTATGAGCGCTGGTTGTGGCGGGTAGTGACTCACTTTGACTTCGGCACCAGTTTTCTCTATTGGCGTCCCGTCTCCTCCTTGTTGTTGGAAAGAATACCAGCTACCCTGTTGTTAGCAATTGCTTCCATTATAGTAACATGGGCGATCGCCATTCCTTTAGGGATAATCAGTGCGGTAAAGCAAAACAGCACCCTAGACAAATTCTTGCGGGTTCTGAGTTATTTCGGACAGGGATTCCCCAGTTTTATCACAGCCCTATTATTATTATTTGTGGCTCAGAATCTTTCCCCTCTGTTTCCCATAGGAGGAATGACTAGTATCAATTATAACTATTTATCCCCCTTAGGGAAAGTGTTGGATATTGGTTGGCACATGATATTACCTACTATAGCTCTGAGTATCACCAGTTTTGCTGGACTGCAACGTTTAACTCGGGGACAGTTATTAGATGTGTTGCGTCAAGATTACATTCAAACTGCTCGGGCAAAAGGATTACCAGAAGATAGGGTTATTTACGTTCACGCTTTGCGCAATGCTGTTAACCCCTTAATTACCCTCTTGGGTTTTGAATTTGCCAGCTTGCTAGCCCGTCGTTTACGTATGGGAGAACTAACCGCTGAAAATGTTGAAAAGGTCATGGAAGCTTTTGTGACAAATATCAATAATACCTATGTCTGTTTTCCCGTTGAGCCAACAGACTTCAATCAAGCTGCAACACTTTTGATGCAAGGTAATACAGCACTGAGAGCTGGAGATGCTTTACATTTAAGCATTGCCCTCAACCGTAAAACGGATAACTTTTTGACCTTAGATCGAAAATTATTAGCAGCAGCAAATGTACTTGGTGTTACCGCAAGCTCTGGGGGAATTCTAACTTAACTCAACGCCAGAACCTCTTTTCTATTGGTTTATCTATTATTACAAACTATTCTTGCTCAGTTAATATTTCCATTTTTTACACACTCCTAAAAATACCTCAATAATGCCAAACCAAACCCATGAGTCAACCATTACTTCCACCAGAAACATCCGAATTGACAAAAAACCACGATGTACCCGATCCCAGTAAAGCATCCCCCGTTGTCAAGTTCTTCTTTCTCAAGACAGTTTTTGCCATTCTCCTATCTCTACTGCTGATTGTAGGAGGGCTAATGGGTGCCTCGACAATGGTGAAAGAAGGTGATCCTGACATTAATGTTGCCATCGCCAATATTGAGACTACCTGGGGTGGTGCCGATCCTGAAACCATTGAAAATCAAATTACAGATAAGATTGAGAAGGAATTAAAATCCCTGAAAGGATTAAAAGACCTCAGTAGTGCTTCTTTTGACGGCTCTTCCGTAATCAAGGTGGAGTTTGCTGCTGAAGCACCCATTGTGGAATCAATTTCTTTGGTGAGAGCTGAAGTAGATGAAGCAAAACCAGAGATTGCCAATGATGCAGATGAACCTAAGGTAGAACAAATATCTAGCCAGGATACCCCGGTTCTCACGGTGGGGTTGTATGGGGATATCGACTTGGCAGTTTTGAGTAAAGCAGCTGAGGATATAGAAGAAATCTTAGAAACTGTTCCCAATGTCCGCAAGGTGGATTTGAGTGGCAATCGGGAAGAGGTTATTCACGTTCAGCTCATCCCCTCTCGCATGATTGCTATGGGAGTGTCAGCAATTCAGGTAGCGGATGCAATTCAACAAGGGAATCGAGATTTACCTTGGGATCAGATCGAAAGTGACGAAATTGGCACCCAGTTACGGTATTACGGACGATTTCGCAGCTTAGAAGATTTACGCAACTTGCCCGTAGCTCGTTTGGAAGGAGAGGCGGGGGGTCGAGTGGTGAGACTTCAAGAGGTTGCAGAAGTAAGGCGAGATTTAGAGAAGGAGAAGAATCGGGCTTTCTTGAGTTCGCAACAAGGGGAGTTTCAACCAGTTATTACTGTGGATCTAGTTAAAGTTCCCGGTTCCGATACCATCCAAGTTATTAATGATTCCTTAGCAGCGATAGAATCCGCGAAACAAAATCCTACTCTTTGGCCTCACGGTATGGAATATGGAGTCATCAATACCGATGCTGAAGCGATTAACAAAGACCTCTTCAATGTATTTAATAATGCTTGGCAAGGAGTTTTAGGGGTTTTTATCGTTCTCCTCTTTGCCCTAACTTGGCGGGAAGCAATTATTGCTGGGCTATCCATTCCCCTCACTTTTTTGGGAACTTTAGCGGTGCTGTTCTTGCTCGGTTTCACCCTTAACAAAATGGTGCAAGTGGGCATGATCCTAGCATTGGGATTGTTAGTAGATGTTTTCATCCTCATGATGGAAGGCATGCATGATGGTATCTTTGTGGAGGGTTTGAGTTTTAATCAGGCTGCTCTGAAAACTCTTAGAACCTACGCTGTTCCTGCTTTTTCCGGTCAACTAACTACTATTTTGGCCTTAGCCCCCCTCATGGCAATTAGCGGTACCATGGGTCAATTTGTGCGCCTGATTCCCATTAGTGCCATAGTTTGTCTACTACTCAGTTATATCATCGCCTTGTTCGTGGATATTCCTTTGTCACGTTTTCTCCTGGGCAATTTGAAAACTAAAAGTCAGAAAAGTAGGATAGATCGCTTAACGGAAAGAGCATCTAAAAAATTCTTTAATTGGAGTTTGACTGCTACAATCCGCAATAAAACGACAGCTAAGATTTGGGTATTAGGTGCGATCGCCTTATTTATCAGTTCAACTATCTTAGTGGGAACTGTTCCTGGTACTCTTTTCCCCGATGGGGACAGACGCAAATTAAGCATTAATATGGAATTACCCCCCACAACTACCCTGGATACGTCCCAAACAGTAGCAAATGAAGTGGGAAAACTATTGCAAAGTAAAGACTATTTGGAAAGTGTAGTAAAATTGGTGGGCCAACGGAGTAATCTAGTACAAGAAAGCGGCATCAAACCCACTAATGGTAGTTATCTGGTGGGATTTTCTGCCATTTTTACCCCAGAAGAAGATCGGGAAAAGCCTTCTTATGAGTATGTGGAGGAACTGCGGCCAGAATTAAATACCGCCCTACGCCAGTATCCAGGAGCTTCTTTAGTGGTTAATGGTCAATCTACGGGAGAAGGAGGTGACCCCATTGAAATCGAGTTGGTGGGTAGGGATATGGACGAGCTGCGCCGTATCTCTGGGGAAGTACAACTAGCCCTGCGACAAATTCCTGGGGCAATAGATGTACGGGATGACTTGGGTGCATTACGACCCGATCTTAAACTCCGTCCCCGTCGAGAAGCCATGAATTTCTATGGCTTATCTTCTAACGATCTAGCTTTGCAGGGACGCTACCTGATGACGGATAACGATATTGGCGATTTCCCGATTGGTGGTGGAGAAGAAGATTTAGAAATTCGCCTGAGTACCATGTGGGCATCTCGTAATGGAGGCATTGGGGGACCAACACGTCGCGATGAATTGTTATCCAGTCCGATTTTTACGTCCAGTGGAGAAACCATTGCTGGGAGTCAGGTTTTAGAAGTAGAATTGGGGAATGCACCTTTATCTATAACCCACAAAGATGCCCAACGCACGGTTACTGTCTTGGCCAAA
>JACONB010000127.1 GCA_014323965.1 Prochloron sp. SP5CPC1
ATAGCTACGGACGAAACCGAGTCGCTATGACCTGTTAGGGTTCTTTTCAATTGTCCTGTTCGTAAGTCCCACACTTTAATGGTACCGTAATAGCTACCACTCACAATAGTACTATTATCAGGACTGATAGCTACGGACGAAACCGAGTCGCTATGACCTGTTAGGGTTCTTTTCAATGTTCCTGTACCTAAGTCCCACACTTTAATGGTACCGTCCCCGCCACCACTCACAATAGTTTTATTATCAGGGTTGATAACTGCGGACTCAACCGGGTCGTGAGGATGTTCTGCTTTGTAATTATAGGCATGATGATCTTGTGCTTTGTAACCATAGGTATTTTTTAATGTTACTACACCTAACCTATCTAAGTCCCACACTTGAATAACGTCCGAGCTACCACTCACAATAGTTTTATTATCAGGACTGATAGCTACGGACGTAATGCTCCAAGGAGTTTCTACTTCTACGGTATTAACTAAGGAGATGTTAGGATTTGGTGAGGAAAGAGTTGGAGTTGGTTCTTGTGCTAGAACAGTTGGGGAAGTATTTGATAAAGAAACACAAGGAGACAAACTACTTGTCAAGACGATCGCCCCTAACAGAGGAATAAGAGAGAGTTGACCTTTTGGTTTGACAATTTTACAAATAGGGAACATAGACCTTGTGGGGTTTTTGAGCTGGGAGAAGAAGGAGCAAAAGTCCAAAGTACAACTTCTAAACCTTCATCAGTATTAGGATAGCACAAAGAAATCCCAAAATCCCCTCCTTTTTATCCAATATAGAGCAACTCCTGACTTTATTTATAAAACTCGAAGAATACTGGGAATACTGGCGATGGCCTCCAAATCCCGAATTTCCTCTAAAGCTTGACGGAAATTCCCTTCCCGCACCTGGTGTGTCACCACCACAATTTCCGCTAATTCATCATGCTGGCCGATTTGCACCACTGAGGATAAGCTAACATCATATTTGCCGAAGCTAGTACCCAAATGACCGATGACTCCAGGAACATCTCTTACTAGGAAACGAGCGTAAAATCCTGTCTCTAATTCAGCAATGGGGGTGACGGTGCAATAATGCTGATGGGAACAACTGAGCAAGGGATCCAACTGCTTAGTTTTCCCCCCGGATACCAGAATACCCACAATATTCAGGATATCAGCTACCACCGCACTGGCAGTAGGTCCTGCACCAGCACCGGGTCCGAAAAACATCACTTGTCCCAGAGGTTCCCCTTCCACTAAGATGGCGTTGTTGACTCCATGGATATTGGCGAGGGGATGTTCCTTGGGAACAAGGGTAGGATGAACCCTCACTTGCAAAGCTTCTGCTTTGGGGTTCGTCTTCTGGGAAATCGCCAGTAATTTAATCCCAAATCCCAGCTTTTGAGCATAGTTAATATCCGCTGCACTCACTTGTCTAATTCCTTCGCAGTGGACTTCTTCTCTTTTCACCCTTCCCTGGAAGGCTAGGGAGGTGAGGATGGCAATTTTGTCTGCTGCGTCTAACCCGTCTACATCCGCAGTGGGATCTGCTTCGGCGTAACCTAGTTCCTGTGCTCTGGCTAGCACTGCTGTAAAATCTGCCCCTGCTGTAGCCATTTGGGTGAGAATGTAGTTGGTGGTGCCGTTGACAATACCGATGACACTGGTAATGCGATTAACTCCCAGGGACTGTTTCAGGGGTTTAATCACTGGAATACCCCCACCTACTGCTGCTTCAAATAGGACATAGACTCCTGCTGCATTAGCTGCTGTGAAGATTTCTTCCCCATAACGAGCGATGACTGCTTTATTGGCAGTTACTACATGTTTACCTGCGGTAATTGCTTTCAAAATGAGGGATCTAGCTGGTTCTAAGCCGCCAATTAATTCTACCACAATATCCAGTTCTGGATCAGTGGCGATGGCTTCCAAGTCTGTAGTCATTACTCCAGGAGGGAATTGAATTTGGCGGGGTTTGGTGAGGTTTTTTACTCCCACCCGCTGAATGGTAATTTCTTTTAAGAGGGAATGACGACCTTCGGGAAGCTGGATAATTTCTGCTGTCCCTGTTCCTACTACACCTAGTCCGAGTAAACCAATTTTGAACACCGTTTTTATCCTATTTTATATGTTTCGCCCTCGGCATCCGCGATGGCGAGGGCAAAGGCGCAAAGAAAGATGTTATAATGGTAACACAATGTTTCCATTATGTGGTATTATATCAATCAAGTTAATCTAGGAGAGAGCAAATGACTGATTTAGACGAATTGAAAACCTTAATCCTCGCTCTAGACAAGAAAATTGACGTCGGTTTAGAGTCGCTGGATAAGAAAATGGAAGTGGGCTTAAAGTCACTGGATAAGAAAATGGAAGTGGGCTTACAGTCACTGGAAAAGAAAATGGAAGTTGGTTTTGCAAAAGTAGAAGGAGAGTTCAAACGTATTGATGGAGAGTTCAAGCGCATTGAAGGAGAGTTTAAACGCATTGATGGAGAGTTTAAACGCATTGATGAAAAAATTGAAAGCACAGCCGTCAATTTAGAAAACAAGATAGAAGCAGTAGACCAAAGAATTGAGTCCCTAGAAAAAAAGGTTGAAGATAAATTTGTTGGGTGGGAAAAACGACTAGAAAACTCAGAATTTTTCAGTCGCACCACCGTCACTGGTATTGTTATCGGTTTCCTGGGGGGTTTGGCTAAACTTCTTTTCTTTACTAATAACTAATGGTTAAATCAAATTAGCAAAGTTGGCTGGATCCTGATCCCGTCGATCACCGAGGGGAATAGGTTCCCCCTGGCGATCTCCCACCAATGCTGCTGTTGCTTCCAAGGCTTCTCTCAGTCGCTTCGCTGCATAAATCGACATATCACGAGGCACATTAATTCTATCCCTCAAATATCGCAAAGGGGAGTCGGAGTTGGGGGGTGGTGTGCAGACTTCACCTGTTATCATGTAAGTCAAGGCACAGCGCAGGGCTGTATCGAATAATTTATCATGGGCTGGGTTAACACGAATAATGTTAGTACGATGCTTAATCACCCGGTGCAGCGCTTCAGCACGGGAGGTTTCCGGTTCTGGGTAGGTTACATCTGGTAGCCCAAACCAAGGACCATTATCTACTTGTGTCTTGTTGCGGAGCGTCTCAGGTTCATCGTTGCTCCAACATCCTCCCATTTGGGGGGGCAAGTCATGGGCATGGGTGTGGAAGTCACTTTGGGTACCTCGATAGGTGGAGCGACTTTCCATAGCATCAAACCATTTGGCAAGATGAGGATTCTCTTCCCGCAAAGAGTATCCCTTGTAGTAGTATAGACTGGCATTCATGCGCTCCACATAGGGTGTGAAGACCACATCCGCAGTACTAAAATCAGCCAGGAAATATGGTCCTGGTGTGCTTTTGAGAGCTTCTTCTACCATAGCCACTACTTTTGTGAATTTCTCCCGGTTACGCTGCTCTTGGGAGGAGGTTCTGGCTTGGTAACAAAGCCAGGTACACCAGGCTCGAAATAACATGCGCTCCAGTCGTCGCAGGGGAACCACAGCAGGATCCTCCATACCCAGCCCTAATGGACCAAATACTGTTTCCAAAGCTCTCAAAATGTCGTCACTTTCTGTAATCAAGCGGTTATTCAATTCTATGGCTGGGAGCATTCCCGATGGAACTTTGTCTTTGTACCACTGCTCTTTGTCCCCGTAGCAGAACATGGTCACTTTTTCGATGCGGTAGGGGACTTGCTTTTCTTCCAACCACAGCCAGACTTTCTGGCAATAGGGACACCAACCATGATTATCTCTATATAGGGTTATTTTAACATGGGATTCGGGGTGAGAAAACAGGCGCAATGTGGCTTGGGAGTTAGTGGGTCCATTAACCCTGTCTAGGTAAAAGTCTGTGAGGGCTTCTAATTCTTGCCAGGTTAGGGGAGTAGTTGTCATATTGCTGTTTGGTGTATTCACGATAGTGTAACGCACTGAATAACGTTATATATATTGCTCTAAATTCATCTCTAAACCAAAATATCTCTCATATTCTTTCCTCTGCGCCCTCTGCGCCTCTGTGGTTCTATAAAATCAGTCCCCTAAAAACGCACCGAATAACTGGTAGGCAAGGAAAAGGGGCTGTGTGAGCAGAGAATCGGGAAAATTAATCTTGCACACGCCTTACCAGTTCCTAGGGGCGGAGTTAGAGGTTAGCTAGAGTCTTGTAAACGCTGTCTGAGACAGAAGCAGCAAGTTTAACGGGAACAGCATTGCCAATTTGCCGCATACATTCACTCCATGAACCAGTAATATGATAGTCGTCTGGAAAAGTTTGCACTCTTGCTCCTTCCCTCACAGTTAAATAACGAATACTGCTATCATTAAACCTGATGGTATTTTCTCCACCAGGTACTCCATGATACCCAGCTTTCAAAGTTTTGGCTGGTTCATCAAGAGGGCTTCCTATATGGCCTGGATAGGACTTCGCTCCTCCTTTAAACTCATGGTTTTTGAAGTGGTTCGGTTTTCTGGGATCCGGTAAATCAGATATGGCTTCTCTTAAAGTAACCCAGGGTTTTTCATGAGGGGCAAATAATCCATATTTTTTTTCCAGTCTGTTTCTGAGAGTATTGATATTTTTAGGCTGTTCAGGGCGCTCCTTGTTAGCAATCTCTAACCGTTGCCAATATTCTCCCGTTACCCATTGTTGCCACCATAATGCTGCTTGGGAATGAGTAGGTTTAGGAAAACTCCACTGCACATTTAAATCATTTTTAAATCCCACAATAAAGACTCGCTCCCGTTTCTGGGGAACACCATAGTTGGCTGCATTTAATAGTTTATATGCTACGTTATACTTTAATCCAGGATAATTGTCTTGGGTGTGTATCTCCTGAAGCTTGGCTAAATGTTCCTGCCAATTTTTACTCTTATCCTGTACAATATCGGGATAGGTAAACTGCAAGATAATATATTCAAAGTAAATAGCAAAACTTTTTCTCAACAATCCTTTGACATTCTCAAATATAAATCCATTGGGTTGGACTTCCCTTACTGCTCGAATAGCTTGGGGAAACATGTCCCTGCTATCCTGGTACCCTTTATGATTCCCACCTAAGGAAAAAGGTTGACAAGGAGGTCCACCAGCTAGTAATTCTATTTTGTTTTCATATTCCTGAAAAGAAATATCAGCCACATTACCATGAATTATATTCCACTCTGCATTATGATTCAATCTTAGTGTGTTGATAGCATTGGGATTTAACTCTACCAGCATTTGATGATGAAAGCCGCTTTGAGCCATACCGAGAGCTAGCCCACCTGCTCCGGAAAATAGTTCTATTGAGTTAAGATTAACCATTAATTCTATACCTTTTAACTTTTTCTGTAACTTCTGCTGTCGTAGGTGCATTTCCCCGCAATTTCTCCGCCCAACCACGCCCAGGATGTAAAACATCCCATTCTGATTTGGCTTGGTTATATCTACCACTACCAGGATCATGGTTACCGAAACCATCAATATATGAATTCCAGAGTGGATTATATTTCCTTATTAGGGCTGCCTCTACTATAACAATTAAATCAGCTTCATCGCCAACTAGGATCATGAATCTACAGGAAAAATCACTAAGCTCTAGATTCGATGATGAGTCGATACTCCTGGAGTGTTCTCTGAGCCTTCGGTAAAGAGCAAAATCATTGACTCTCCTTTTTGCACGTCCTTGTCGCCAACCAGTGGGAACTGCTTTTCCAACATAAATAGGAAGATTTGGGTTACTTTGATAAATAGCAGAATAGGCTGGAAAAGCACCCTGGTAATAAATTGCATACACACCTGTACCTATAAATCTAGAATCAGGCGGCAAATGTTCTATTGGTGTAGCAAAAAAAAAAATAACTGCCTCTTCTATCAACTCCTTAAAGGAATTTGACTTGAAAATATGTTGTTCTAAATTCATCTCTAAACCAAAATATCTCTCCTATT
>JACONB010000128.1 GCA_014323965.1 Prochloron sp. SP5CPC1
TTGTTGCCTTTCCATGATATCCAAATCCTCATCCCCATTCAACTGAAAGAACTCCATTACCTGAGCTACCATTTCTCGATGTTGTCCCGTTAACACCACATGAGTTTGAAAATGGGAGTGGCGACGAAATTGCTGAATTACTGGAGCTAGTTTAATGGCTTCGGGGCGAGTTCCTAAGGTAATGCAAATCTTAATTGATGATGTCATGGGGTTGGAGAGGTTCCATTTTTGCCTGAGTATACTACTGTAAAGATAAAAAAAACCCGGACATGAGCCGGGCTGTAGGATTTAAGTTTCAATTGAAAAATCAATTGTGATTGAGAGCGCAAGTGAGGGGACAAGCTGCATAGACGGGATCCTGTAAAGGATTCGCTTCACCATGTAACCATCTCAGCCAACTAACTTGTTCAGGATGAACCCTTTTGATAGTTAGCACTGCTGCACCCACTATTATGGCGCAAACATTGACCCCAATGAGACTTCCAGCTACTAGCAATACAGCACTAATGGGGAGTACTGATTGCAATATAATAGTCAAGAGTGCTCCCACCGTCATCATGAGCACCACTACGGGAAAACCTATGACTAACAAGCAAACTGTCAAAGTGAAGCTCCAGATTAAAAAGCTTTTTACAATTGCTACATATTGGTGCTGATCCCAATTTTCTCTTTGGACTAATTCCATCTTTTTTTTCTCCAGGATTTTATTAAGACAACAAAAAAAACAAAAATTTTAAAAATGCTACGTCCGGATATGGCTTTTAACTTTCCCCAGTCCCCAGTTCCCAGTCCCCAGTTCCCTGTAAATTCAAGTATAGAGAAATCTTTATCAAAAATGAGACTTCTTTAAGAAAACTTTACAATTTAATTTGTTACATTATGTTAAATTCAAGGGGGCAGAAGCTAAACCCCGTCAGAAGGCATATTGTACCATGCTAAATTTTCTAGGAGAGGATTCGTGGCGCAATTTGTAACTATTCTTCAAAAATGTAAATCTGGTTTCTCAGAATTGGCATTTTTGGAAATTGAGGGCTGGAAACAGCTAGAATAAAACCTTGAACAATCGAGCATCAAAAGCGATGACAGAACCCACGGTTCAGGGTCCACCAGGACCCCCTCCTCTACCGAAAATGCGACTGCCCTCTCCACCACCGCCAAAAGCTACTTCATCCTCCCAAAAATCTGCTCCAAAACCAACTAAGACAGGACCTTCCCTGAAAGAAATGATTCAGATAGCTTTCGAGAAAGGATATTCAGACGTCCACTTGGGAGTAGGAGAAGTACCTCGGTTTCGCGATCGCGGTGCAATAGTGACCACGGAATATCCCCAGATAGACAACCAAACTTTTATGAGCTGGCTTCAAGAAGTGCTGAGTGAGGAGCAAATCCGGCAATTTCAAAAGAACTTGGAATTTGACGGTGCAACCCAGTATGACTTTGCCAGGGTGCGGATTAATGTCTTTGCTTCCCTCACGGGATACGCAATGGTACTACGGATCATTCCCCTGAAAATATTGACCTTGGAGCAGCTTAAACTGCCCCCAGTGTTTAAAGATGTTTCCTCTGCTCACAAAGGTTTGATTTTGGTGACGGGACCTACTGGTTCCGGTAAGTCCACCACCATGGCTGCCATGGTGGATTATATCAATAAAGAATACCCCCGACACATTATCACCATTGAAGATCCCATTGAGTTCGTTCACAAAAGCCGCAAATCCTTGATTAAACAGCGGGAAGTGGGCATTCATACCTTGGAGTTTGACCGGGGTTTGAAAGCTTCTTTGCGGGAAGACCCGGACGTGATTTTAATCGGGGAAATGCGCGATCGAGAAACTGTCAATACGGCATTGAAGGCAGCCCAAACGGGTCACTTGGTGATGGGAACCTTGCACACCAACAGTGCGGTGAAAAGTCTGGAGCGGATTCTTAGTCTTTACGACTCCGACGAAAGACCTGGAATACGGAAGAAACTGCTTTAGAATATTCTCCAGCTCGCAATGAAATGTCTCAGATGCTTCGAGGCAGATATTAGTGCCATAGCCATATTTGATGACTCCCATCACCCCTATGTCTCAGTTATTTAAAGCTATTGCCCTTTTTACCCCAGGGGGAGATTTAATTTATTGTATCGACCCCAGCAAGCAAGGTCGGTGGCACGTTCATTTATGTGTTGCATTGCAAGAAATCTTGAATTTACCCGAACCCCCCCATTTTTTGATTCCCGGATATACAGCTACTATTGACCGATGGCTGGATCCCAATACAGGATCAGTTCGCACTGTAGCGGAAGTTTATCCAGCAGTGCAACGCTATCAACCATTGCTAAATGCTGCTTTTGGTACTGGGGAGTTGGTCTGGAAAACTTCTCCTTGGGAGGATAGCTCCTGCAACCCGATTCTGCTGGATACTTATCGAGATCGCTTTGGGGCCCTGTGGGAAGACCACAACTTAATCCTTCAAGTTTCTCTCCCAGGAAGTAGGATAGAATCCAAGTGGGAAATATCTCCCTGTGCAGGTTACGTGCTACGTTTGTTTGTTTCTGGTAACAGTAGGATGACGGAACAGACTCTTGTTCGCGTACATCAATTATTAGAAAAGGGTCTGGGTAATTCTTATACTCTTAAGGTAATCGACATTCTTTCTTCACCAGAGGAAGCAGAAATAAACCAGGTTTCCGCTACACCTACCCTTGTTCGCGTTTCCCCTTTACCAGTGCGACGTATTGTGGGGGAATTGGCAGATCCGTCGAGGGCTTTGCAAATACTTACTACTTATTAATAATTTTCTAAACTTGTTGATGTTAAATTGTTTAAACACCATTATTACTTAAATATAAAATTTATTGCTATTAATGATTATGCTAAGTTTCCGTTCTTTTCTCAATTGGAGTGGGGATAGTCCGCAATATCAAATCCGCATATTCACTGATGATTGTTCAACTGCCTCCAGCCAGCAGCTGGTTCATCGTCCCACCATACCGAAAACAGCAATTTGGACAACATATCTGGAGTTTCGCTTTTCAAGATTAGGACAATTAATGCCGTGAAGTATTAAGTTATATATATAAATATGTACATATGTTCTAAAATATTACATTTTAGTTATAATTATTCCAAACCAGAAGCCCAAGGCAATACAGTAGTGCCAAGACTGAATAAGTAATCATTAATGATAAAACAGCAACATTTTCAGTATCTTGTTTTGGGTGCAGGGCCTGCCGGAATTCAGATGGGGTACTATCTGGAGAATTCAGGTCGGGATTACCTGATTCTGGAAGGAGGGAAAAGTCCAGGAAGCTTTTATGGCAAATTTCCCAGGCACAGAAAATTGATTTCCATCAACAAAATTCACACTGGGTACTCCAATCCAGAGATAAATTTACGTCATGATTGGAACTCGCTGCTTAGTGACGATTATGGCAAACTTCTCAAAAGCTATTCAAAAGAGTACTTCCCTTCTGCGGATGATTTCCTCTCATATCTCAAGGATTTTGTGCGCCATTACCAAATCAAGATTAAATCTAACACCAAGATAAATAAGATTGAGAAAGCCAATGGGGTATTTTGGCTCCAAGACTGCCAAGGAAATATTTATTGCTGCCAATACCTGATTATAGCCACTGGAGTTGCTAAACCTTATATCCCCAATATTCCCGGAATTGAATCCACGGAAAACTATGTGAATGTTTCGGTCAACGCGAAAGACTTTGCTAATCAGCGCGTCCTCATCAAACGCGCGGGAGACCCCACCCTCAGTAAAACACGATATGAAAGCGTTTTACGGGGTGGGGATGGATAGCGCGCCGCAACTTTAAAATTCCTCTTGACTTCTCACAAAATACACGGTAACATTAAAGGTACTTCAAAACACCCTCGCATAGATGGTAAAACGCGCCTATAAGTATAGATTCTACCCGGATGCAAAACAAGAGCAGCTCTTACGCCGCACCTTGGGCTGTGCCCGATTGGTCTATAACAAAGCACTGGCTGCGAGAACAGAAGGTTGGTACGAGAGGCAGGAACGGATTGGATACGCGCAAACGTCCTCAATGTTGACTAGTTGGAAGAAACAAGAAGAGTTGGCTTTCCTGAATGAGGTCAGTGCTGTGGCTCTCCAGCAAGCTCTACGCCATCTGCAAACTGCGTTGACAAATTTTTGGTCAAAGCACGCTAAGTATCCAAACTTTAAGAAAAAAAGAAATGGAGGGAGTGCAGAATTTACCCGTTCGGCTTTCAAATGGAAGAATAAACAACTTAAATTAGCTAAATGCAAACAACCTCTCAATATAGTCTGGAGTCGTCACTTTCCAGATGAATGTGTCCCATCGACAGTTACCGTAAGATTAGAACCATCTGGACGATGGTTCATATCAATACTAGTTGACGACCCCACAGTTAAACCTTTACCCCCAGTTGATAAGAAGGTGGGGCTGGATGTAGGATTAACCACTTTGGTGACGACTAGCGATGGAGATAAAATAGGGAACCCAAGGCAGTTAAAAAAGAAGTACCAGAGGCTAAGAGCAGCAAGCAAAGCGCTTTCTCGAAAACAGTTAAAGTCTAATAATAGGGCGAAAGCTAGAACTAAAGTAGCAAAGATTCATGCAAAAATAGCAGACACCAGAAAAGATTATCTACACAAGCTAACTACCAATATTATCCGTGAAAACCAAACGATAGTGGTAGAAAACTTAGCAGTACTCAACATGATCAAGAACCGTTCGCTTGCCCGTAGTATCAGTGATGCAGGGTGGAATGAACTGGTCAGACAACTTGAGTATAAAAGCGATTGGTATGGTCGTGAGTTGATTAAGATTGACCGCTTCTATCCATCTAGTAAGCAGTGTGGAAACTGTGGGTTTGTAATAGGGAAGCTGCCGTTGAGCGTCAGGGAATGGGAGTGTCCACAATGCAAGACCATCCATGACCGAGACATAAATGCAGCTAAGAATATTTTGGCGGCGGGACTCGCCGTGTCAGTCTGTGGAGCGAGTATAAGACCCGATAGACAAGGCTCTAAAGGGCAGCTGCGAAATCCCCCCGGCATCATCGATGGCGGGGGAAAGAAACAGAAACCCAAATAGTGATGTTTGGGAATCCCCACCAAGAAGCGACAGCAAGGGTGGGGAGGATGTCAATTTTAACTCCTCATTACCTTTGGATTGTTTGGCCCACAGGAGAACCTGTAGCCGGATTTGAAGTACCCTTAGATTTAGCCAAAGCAACATTTGAGGCATTAAAAGAACAACTAAAGTTTATATCTAGCGAGCAAGCAGAACACAGCAATCAATGGGAGACATTTATTGAGGGAAAGCTGCCTTATATCTACCTAAAGCTTGATTCCCCCGAAACCCTAGACAGGCTAAAGCAAGACTTATTTCATAGTTTTGCCCAATTGACACGAGCTGGGGAAAAAGCCATGGATAAGATACAAAAGGAATACGCAGACTATCAGCAAGAGGAGCAAAACATTGAAGGGAATTTAGCTGGTGCGGGAGACACACAACGTCGTACCCTACTGCGTCTGAGAAGTAAATTTGATTTTCATCGACATTTATTGGAAGACATTTTGCCTCGATTTGAAGACCAATATGGGCGAGAAGTGAGCGCCAAAGGGAAACAAGTAAGAGCGCGAATTCGGGAGGCATTTGTAGCAGATTCTGTAGCAGTACTCATTGCTCGTGTTCTTTTTCTCAGACTGGTTGAGGATTTGCAATTAACCAAGAAACGAAGGCTTTCTAACGGTGGTCCTGGGGATTGGGCAGCCTTTGTGGAGCACCTCACCGGGGATGCCCGTATTTTGGTTAAATTAGTAGGGACAGACCTAGGCAAGTTATACCAAGAACCCTTTCAATCCAATGTTTTTGACTGGATCTATGGCACCAATGGGATGTTAGATAAACCATTGCAGCGATTGATTTTGCGATTTAATGCCTATGACTTTTCCGGTTTGTCGGAAGAAATTTTAGGAGATATCTATCAAGCTTTTTTACCCACAGCCAAAAGAAAGCGACTGGGAGAGTTTTATACACCGACTTCAATTGTAGATTGGTTGCTGGATCACACCGTCTTTAGTCATGAAGAAGGTAAACTACTGGATCCTGCTTGTGGCAGCGGTTCCTTTTTGGTGCGGTACGTTCACCGATGTCTGTCAGACGCCAAAGATAGAGGATTAGCTCCTGAGGAGGTATGTCACTCACTACAAATCAATGTTTGGGGGTTCGATCTGAACCCATTTGCTGCTTTTATCAGCCATTTTCAGTTGATGTGGGCTATGGTGCGCCTCCAACCTTCCGCCAAACCCCCCAAGATTCATGTCTACAATTTGAACAGCTTGCTGCGAGATGACGATCTTATGGGGATTCTGGGAAAAGGCTATTTACCTCCTGGTTCCGAAGAAAGGGATAGGGAGCAATGGCAATATATCCTGGGGAACCCCCCCTATATCCGAGCGGAACGGGTGAAATATAGTTCCGAGATGAAGGGATTGTGGCAACAGGTTTGGGGACAAAATGCCGATACAGGTTTGGTCTTTCTCTATCGCGCCATAACCTCATTTCTGGCTGATGGCGGTTTTCTGGGGATGGTGGTTAGCGGTGGTTACGCCAATTCTAAAGCAGCTGCCAAAGTTTGGAAACTGCTTTATCCCGGCAAGAAAGCCGCTTTGCGCAAGTTGGTCTGGTTAGAGTTTACAGATAAACCTGTTTGGGATGTGAGTGTAATTCCCATGTTGTTAGTCATTGAGAAAACCCCCGCTCAAGAAGAGGATGAGATTGAGTTATATGTTCCTGACTCTTGGGGGAGCGAGGAAATACCGACAAAAAGCGCGCAAAGCCGCAAAGACGCAAAGAATAAGATTGAAGAAGCCAGCGGACCTTCGCGCCTTAGCCCTCGCCATCGAGGATGCCGAGGGCGATCGACAAAAGTAACCTATGGTGATTTCTTTGCTGCTTCCGTCAGTCCTCGAGTTACACATCCCAGTAATCCACGAGAAGGGAAGTGGGGAGATTATCTGCTGCCTTTGTTACATTCTGAAGATGTGCCAATTCTGCGGAAGTTATATCCTAACGGGAATGGTAGCAATATAGTGGAATTAAAGGAAGTAGTTGCTCAACAACTCAGCCGCAATAATCGTCCTTTTTGGTGGACCTATGGCATTCAGCGGGGGGGAGTAGAAGTTACCCCAAAACCCTTAGGAACTCAACCTATTCAAGTGATTGCTGGACGTAGTGTAGCTGTGGGATACCATGGAGATCCAGCAGGATGGGTTGATTTGGATGCTGTGAGAGCAAGACCTAATGGAAAACTTAGTCTGTGGGAAGGGGAAGAAGTACCAAACAAATTTATCGCAGTTGCCGAAATTGTCCAATTACCGACAGCTGCTGTTGTTGATAATACTTATTCCATAGCAGCCCTCAATAGTGTCCTAGTTGCGCTCCAGAAGCCATCTGGACCAGCATTAGAGGCGATTAAGGTTATTCGTTTTCTAGCATCAGTGAGGTTTCGTTCTGGTGTACTCCAGGGAAGTGCCAGCCAGCATCATCCCAGAATCCTTGAGTCTTTACCTTGGACGCGAATTGAGCTGCCTGATCTAGAAGAACGATTAGTAGATAGCTATCATAATTTAGCTGAATTAGGGAAAACTGCTAAGAATAATCCCGATGAATGGTTGCTATCTGAAGTGGAAACTCGGATTCAAAGGAGTCGGTATATATTGAGGGAACGTCATTTAGGACTTAATTTTACCCATTGGACTCCTGAAGACGTGGAAGTTGAAGCATTAAGTTGGGAGGGAAATCTACTCAAAGCTGGGGTATTTTCCTTTGAGCTGGGGGATGCTGATTTAGGAGAGCTGGTATATAAACTGCTCACACTCAATGCTGACAATAATGCTTCTATTTCCCGAGGGACGATCCAAAAATTATTGATTCCCCAAGACTATACAGCATTGATGCAAGAATATCGAAAGCGACGGTCGAACTTTCAGGAAGTAGAGGCAGATTTTATGGCCACTCTAGCTGAAATTGATGAAACCATTTACGAAATGTTTGGACTCACTGAGGAGGAAAGAGCTACCATTGAGAAGCGTTTGAGCAGTTTTCCCTTAAACCAGCTTCAGCCCCGCTATCCTTGGCAGACAGTTAAACCCAGACCTATCAAAACCTACACCGAGGACCGATTTGCATGAGGATTCTTCTTGGGATATGCTAGACTTGGTATCATCTAGTTAGGAAAGTTTATAGCCATGGCCAAGTCTAGTAAAATTAGAAGGAATGTCAACAGCCAAGATCCTTCTGTAATCCGTGTCACTAATATTTCGAGCTATGGGACTCGTTTTGTAGGTATGCCGCCCCTGGATAAAACCAGGATTGAAATTGATAGAGAGGTAGTTAATCTTCTCAATTGGCTTTCCCAAGAGCAAGGTCTTCCTCCTGAAATGGCTCTTAAAAAAGCTGTGGTGACTGCAGCTTATTTTCAGGATCTCACGACCTACCAAAGAGGGAAACTGTTAGTTCAAAACCCGGATAAATCTATTAACGAGATTTTGTTATAGTGAGTGTTGGTGCAATATGCCAATAGAACCAGAAGAGAAGCAAGACTCTACTATTCCTCCTGAGGAAATACGTCAAGGTATTTCCTCAGAGAAAGTGGCATTTTACGATGATGCCCTAGACTTATCCCCATCTCAATACTTATCCCCATACTTCCCATATAAAGAAGATAACAAATTTAAAATTGAAGAAAAGCAAGAAGAAACTCGCTCACAGCTGGCGACGTTTTTAATCAAGATACTTGCTGGCACTTTAACTGCTAGTTTCGGATTGATTTTACTCTTAACACTTATGCTAGGTTTTGTAGATGACAAGAAAGCAAAGGCTTTGGAAAATAATAGCTCTCTAGTTAAAGATTTAATAACATTTATACTAACCGCTCAAACTGGCTTAATTGGTACAGCTCTTGGTTTTTACTTCGGCTCTAGAGATAGTAGCAACAGTGACTAAATAGCCTTAAAATGTAGCATAAACATTATGTCATTAAAACAATTATTACAAGAAAAACGAGAAGAGATTATCAATATTGCCGCTAAACATAGCGCCTTTAACGTGCGGGTTTTTGGTTCCGTAGCGAGGGGGGAGGAAACGGAAAATAGCGATATAGATTTTTTGATTGATTATGATTTATCTAAAACATCTCCTTGGTTTCCCGGTGGTTTATTAGTTGACTTAGAAGATGCGATCCGAGAGCGAATATTAAAAGAGGTGATCAAGATATCTCCCAGTCGGGAAAGCTACCATCGATTACCCAATGCCAACCAACTTAGCACTCAAATCCCACATACGCTTTGCTTTTTCATCATCCTGTGCTTGAGGAGAAACCTTTTGCACAAAAGACTTGCGACCTTTCTTCTGTCTGTTCCCCCAGCTCCAATAAGCACTGGATTGGCTATATTCAGGATCCGCCACCACAGCAGCAACCCGCTCCCCAGCTAACTCCTGAGAGACATACCCTCCGGTGATGTTCTTTTGGAACCAGGGAAAAAGTTTTTGAAACAGGGGATAGTGGTGGCGAAATAGGGGGGTATCAGCCACACATCCGGGATAAAGGGAATTGAAGGTGATACCAGTTGATTCGTGATACCGTCGATGAAGTTCCCTCATAGTCAGCACGTTGCACACCTTGCTGTCCTTATAGGCTTTTACCGGTTCAAACTTCTTACCGTCAATCATGGATATGGGGGGTTTAAAGCCCTCTGCAAAGCCCTTCAACTCGCCGAGATCCGGACGGGGCGGAATCTTACCCCCAAGTTCGTCGGGATTATGAGTGACGGTTCCCAAAATCACCAGCCTCTTTTCTGCTGCTGTTGAGTTCTTTAGATCCTCCAGCATGAGGTTACAGAGGAGGAAATGACCGAGATGATTAGTAGTAACGGTCAACTCATAGCCTTCTGGGGTTCGCAACGGCTCCTTTAATAAAGGCATGTAGATAGCAGCGTTACAAACTAAAGCATCCAGAGACCTGCCTGTTGCCCTAAAGGCATTGACAAACTGTCTCACACTCGCTAAACTACTCAAGTCTAGGTAGAGGATTGTGTAGCTATCGGAGGGCATTTCCACTTCGATAGCAACTTTTGTGGCTTTGTCTAAATTACGACAAGCCATCACCACATGCCAGTTTCTCCTTTCAGCAAGAGCTTTGGCAGCATATAAGCCCACTCCCGAAGAAGCACCCGTAATTGCCACTGTTCGCTTTCGTTCTTGTGCCATCTTTATCAGTTACCAGTTACCAAGGATATTCCTCTGAGAGCATTGTACAGTATGATGAGTTAGTTATCTTTTTTTGGCAATCTGTAAAACTGAGAGATAGGAGGTTTGGAGCTGACTGGGGCAGTTTCTCTCTAGGGTTTCTTTTAATCCGGCAAACAAAGAATGTCGCTGCTGCGGGTCTAGCATGATATAAGGGGACAAGGTACTCAACAGCGCTAGATAATCATCAATGCTATAGGTAACTTCACAAACCAACTGTTCCGACAGTAAGTCCTGGAAATAACCAGAGTCAATCACCAAATCTGCCAACCTGCTCAGGTTTTCTTCATGAGTTCTCATATCTTCATAGGGTGCAAGAGACGGAGCATGAGTCTGATAGACCTGATTTAACACTGAGTAAAGTTCATCCTTCGGTTGTGGGGGAGTGTTCCAGAGCAAAATCAACCTTCCATTCTCTTCCAGGGCATCAGCAGCTTTTGGACAGCCAATCTCGGTCCCAATCCAATGAAAAGAACTGGCAGCCAGAACCCCATGGAATCTTGTCCTCTCTAGCTCCCACTCTTCAAAAGTAGTATTGAGAATCTCTACATTTGGATACTGCTGGCAGTTCTGTCGCCCTAGCTGGTAAGATTCCCAACAAGGCTCCAAGCAAACCAGAGAGAGAGCCTTGCTAGCAAAGGCTGTAGTAGCAGTCCCAGGACCACATCCTATTTCCAGCAAGTTAGCCCCAGGGGGCAGTCCGGCTAACTTAACGACGCGATTAATCAGTTCTGCAGGATAGGACGGTCTTGTCTGATTATAGGCATCTGCCACGGCAGAATACCAAGTTTTTTTCTCTTCTAGGTCTTTGGAATAGATACTTTTGAGTTGTTCTTCAAAGTCTTTCATCTCCAGTTAAATGCCACCAATAAGTAATAACGACTGCAATACTTGAGCTATTTAATCATATTAATATTCTATAACAAGAATAGGCTTGTAATGTGGAAGGAATGGAGTATTGGGTTTTGCGTGGTGGAGAAAAGCTAATTCGCCTACCACTTGTCCACAATATTTGTTGCTACACATGGCAAGGAAAAGAACTTGAAGGTGCTTCAACTTCTTCAAGATTGGGGATATGAAGTTTCAATGATAGGAAATGGAACTGATGCGAAATGCTGACTATTTAGCCAACCCGTTAAGTGCTACGTAAATTTAAATCACCTTAGTGGGTGTGGAGGATGGTAGATGGAAGTTGTCAAAGGGTAGCAATTTTCCCTGATAATGTAGTAAACTTGCTCATTGAACCCGTTCAATAAGAGGAAAAATCAACATGACACTGTCAAAACTGATTGCTACCCAAATCAAGCAATGGTTTCCAGCCCCACCTGTACATGCTCATTGCGACGGACCCTGTGGCGTTTATGACCCCGCATCCGCTCGCATTGCAGCGGAAGCAGTTCTCTCCATGACGAAAAAAATCTTAGACCTGCAACCGCCCATAGGTAATGATGCCCAGGTAATGGCAGCCTACCAGAATACCATGAGCCGGTATATCCAGATTAAGGAAGAACAGGCACAAATTACGAAAAAGGAACTGTTGATTTTATGGACAGATTATTTCAAGCCCGTTCATTTAGAACAGTTCCCTGATTTGCATGACAAATTTTGGAAAGCTGCTAAACTTTGCTCTGCTTGTAAGGTAGAAGTGAGCCTATCCCATGCTAATGAGCTAATGGCAGCTATAAAGGAAATTCAGGAAATCTTCTGGACAACGAAAAACCGCACCGATGTAAGTTGGTACACCGCTAGTTGAACCGGGGTACATGGAATTCGAGAGTGTAATCTAGCTGATATATTGCTCTGGTTGCTGGGGTGGCGGAAGCGATTCCGGGTTTTAGGTGTATCCATGAAGCCGCTATTGCAGCCCGGAGATGAACTATTAGTTGATGTTCGGGCATATCGGCAATCGTCCCCTAATGTAGGGGATATTGTCGTGCTCCAGCATCCACAAGAACCGAATCTACAAATAGTCAAGAGTGTGACTGCCGTGACGACCGCAGGAGACTGCTTTGTACAAGGCAATAATCCTTCAGCCAGTACCGATAGTCGTACCTTTGGTTATGTCGAAGAGAGGTTAATTCTAGGACAAGTTGTTTGTCGGTTTTTTTGATGGCGTATGGTGGGAGATGGTTGATGAGTAACAACCATTTCACATCACATAAAATAAACTTCTTAACGAAAGCGCTTCTTACGTCGCGCAATTGCTTTCCGCTTTTTCTTTTCAATTGGCGTCTCAAAGTGACGGCGACGCTTAATATCGGCAAAAATACCTGCTTTTGATACTTGGCGCTTAAATCGACGTAAAGCTGATTCTATATTTTCATTTTGTCCCACAACCACTTGGGTCATTCTGTTGTTTCCTCCTTATAAATTTCGGTAATTTGGGTAACTTTGGTTGTTTCCAGCTTGTATCTCTATCTATTAGAATACAAAACAAGCGAATTCCCCTCCTCACTTTAACTAGGAAGGAGGGGGTTCATTAATGGGAAAATGCACTCACTATGGAAGTTTTCCTACTTATCGACGGGGACGACCGGAATTTTCTTTGCGAGGTTTAGCTTTGTTCACCCTTAATTCTCTTCCCATCCACTCTGCACCATCTAATTCATCAATTGCGTTTTCTTCTTCTGCGTCACTGTCCATTTCGACAAAACCAAAGCCCCGCATTTCTCCGGTTTCTTTATCGGTGGGAATATGAACCCGCTTCACCTTCCCATAGTCTTTGAATACCTCCCTTAAGTCATCTTGGCTGACTTCGTAAGGGAGATTACCGACAAATATTGACATTCAATCACTCCAATCTTTTTTTCGACAATTGAGGAACCTCGCACCCCAGAAATGTCCCTCAACAATACGGTTTAAAATTCGCTTGCTTGCAGACTGCTCTTTGGTTGGGTCGCTCAGTACCCCTAATTCATAATAGCACGGTTTTTCCCATAGGGACAACTTTAATGTAAAAAGTGGCGCATGGCTGTAAATATCATGACCATCCCCAATTGATTGGCTGCGGCGATGGAGTCTTTGTCTCTTTTGGAACCTCAAGCTTGCTCTAGAGCTATTTTCGCTGCCCCTACTCGATTCATTTGTCCCGCCCCTATACCCAGGGTAGCCCCATTTTTCGTGACCACGATCCCATTGGATTTCACGTGTTTTACTATTTTCCAAGCAAAGGATAACTCTGCTATCTGCTCGGGAGTAGGTTGTTTTTCCGTGACAACTTGCCAGTTGGCTGTATTATCGACCCCTGCATCGGTTTCTTGCACCAGAAAGCCTCCGGCGATCGCCTTGACTGTCTCTTTCGGTCCCTCTGCCAAGTCTGGCAATAATAATATTCTCAGGTTAGATTTGGCGGCCAGAATCTCCCGGGCATCCTCATCACACCCGGTCGCTACCACACATTCGAGAAAAGTTTGCTTCAGCGCTGTAGCGGTAGCTCCATCAATGGGTTGGTTTAAAGCGACAATACCCCCAAAAGCTGAGACTGGGTCGCCATTAAATGCCCGTTGGTAGGCAGCTGCCAGAGTAATGCCTACTGCTGCACCGCAGGGATTGGTATGTTTTAGCACTACCGCTGCTGGTTCTGTTGTGGGGAATTCGGCAATAATGCGCCGGGCTGCTTCTAAATCCACTAAGTTGTTGTAGCTCAATTCTTTCCCCTGGAGTTTAGTTGCCCCGCTCCATCCCTTGTCTGAGCTGCCAGTTCCATACCAACTAGCTTTTTGGTGGGGATTTTCTCCGTAACGAAGAGTTTGCAATTTCCTTCCCACCAAGGTGTAGGGACGCTTGCGCGGTTGCTTGCGCAAAGGCTCTACTTCTGGAGTGAGGGGATTTAAATAATCGGCGATCGCCTTATCATAAGCATTGGTAAGAGCAAAGGCTTCAGTGGCTCTCGTCAGCCTAAATTCCCTGGTTACTTCCCCCTGGCGCAATTGGTCTAAATAGGCTCCATACTTGTCAGGATGGCACAAAACTGTCACGTGGGCAAAATTTTTGGCTGCCCCCCGCAGCAAGGTTGGACCCCCAATGTCAATTTGCTCGACGGCTTGGGAGAGAGTACAATCTGGTTGGGCAATGGTTTGGGCAAAAGGATAAAGATTGACGACTACCAAATCTAGGGTAGGAATTTGATTCGCTGCCAACTCTTCTAAATCTGAGTTTAAATTTCTCCTGGCAAGAATTCCTCCATGAATGCGGGGATGGAGGGTTTTAACCCTGCCCCCTAGTATTTCCGGGCTGCCAGTATAATCACTTACCTTTGTTACTGGTAAGCCTGCTTCTTTGAGGGTTTTGGCAGTTCCCCCACTACTAATTAACTCAAAGTCAAATTCCGCTCTTAAGTGACGAGCTAAATCTACTATTCCTGTTTTATCGTATACACTTAGTAGTGCCAGACGTGCCATTATTGTTTGTTGGTGTTTTTCCTTATTTTTCTATTATAACTTTTAATGCCATAATAGATTTTCATTTTCGCGGTGCGGGAAAAACGGACAGATCCTGCACGGGCGCTCCCGTAGCCCAGCTGTGCTCTCGCTTTCTATGGATAGGTCAAAACAGATGTTTAAAGTTGTTCATATTATGCAGTACCAGCCGTTTGGTTACGCTCTTTATTATAGAGCGCCGTAACGCACCAGCCACGATTCAGTCGTATAATTTTCTGGAGAGTGACCAGTAATTAGTTTTGTTGAGAATTCCTATTATCAAATCTCATGGCATACCCCGACCTCAAACCCCTTTCCCCTGAACTCCAATCCCGAAAGCACACTCTGCAAGAGCAGGGAGTGAAATATGCCATGGCTAGCTTTGTTGACCTCCATGGCATGTGCAAGGGCAAGGTGGTGCCAATCGGCCACTTCGACCGCATGATGCAGGGGTCAGAACTATTCACTGGGGCTGCCCTAGATGGAGTACCCCAAGAAATCAATGATGACGAAGTGGCCACTATGCCGGACCCAGACAGCGCCACCGTGCTGCCCTGGAACTCAGAAGTGGTCTGGTTTGCCAGTGACCTGTACCTCTCCGGTCAACCCTTTGAAGCCTGCTGCCGCACCATTCTCAAAAATGCGCTGAAGCAGGCGGCAGAGATGGGATATCGGTTCAACCTGGGGATTGAGACCGAATTTTTTATCTTCAAAGATACTGAAACTGGATTTGCACCTGTGAGCGATCGCGACATCCTACCCAAAGCCGCCTATGCCCTACCCACGGTCCTAGACAACTACAAAATTCTGGACAGCATCGTTAGTGCCATGAACGGTTTGGGCTGGGATGTGTATTCCTTTGACCATGAAGATGCCCAGGGTCAGTTTGAGACGGATTTCACCTATTGCGATGCCCTCACCATGGCGGATCGCCTCACCTTCTTCCGGTTTATGGTAAAGGAGTTAGCCCGTGAGCAAGGGTACTTTGCCAGTTTTATGCCCAAACCCTACGGAAACCAAACCGGCAGTGGTGCCCACTACAACATGTCTTTGGCAGATTTAAAGACGGGTAAAAACTTGTTTGAAGATCCTACAGATCCTTGTGGACTCTCAAAGCTGGGCTATCAGTTCATTGCAGGAATCCTGAAACATGCCAAGGCGATCGTGTCGGTCACCTGCCCAACGGTGAACAGCTATAAGCGCCTGGTGCGTAAGGGCAGCATGTCTGGGTTTACCTGGGCTCCCGTATACGTGTGTTACGGTAATAATAATCGGACGAATATGCTGCGGATTCCCATGCTCGGAGGGCGTGTGGAATGTCGGGCTGCTGATATTTCCACCAACCTGTACTTAGGGGCAGCTATGATTCTGGCGGCTGGGTTAGAAGGGATTCGGGAGAGCCTCGATCCCGGAGAAGTCCACCGGGAGAACATGTATAACTACACTCTTGATGAGCTGAAAGCCCTGGGGATTGAGACTTTGCCGAAAACCCTGGGAGAGGCGATCACTGGCTTTGCCGCAGATCCCCTTAGTAAAGCTGTTATGGGGCCACTGATGTACCAGACCTATGTGGACTTCAAAACTCAAGAATGGGAAGACTATCACTGTCATGTGTCAGATTGGGAAATTCAGCGCTACTTGAAATTTTTCTAGCACCCTTCCTTTCTGTCAAAATTGGCTGTTCAATGCAAACAATTTTTTCATCTAAAATAATGAACCATAGAAAAAAGCTTGAAACATTCATAGGGATATATACTAGATCTTTATAACTAAAAAAATATCTC
>JACONB010000129.1:0-6918 GCA_014323965.1 Prochloron sp. SP5CPC1
AGGTCTTGGACGTTCACCACCACTTCTATAGTGGGAGTTTTCGAGGACTGCATCAACCTTACTTCAGCGAGTTAAATAAGAAACACCAACCAAAAATACCAGCAAACCAGTGGCAGTGAGAAAAAAATGGAACAAGGACTTCCCTCCCTTCCGTACCATATTACGCATAGCAAGTTTTACATAACTAGGTTTTACTTCATTTATTTGTGGTGCAGGTTCTTGATTCATATATTCTTTCCTCCTAATTGATTTTCTTGCCGTAAATAAGCCTCGATAAAATCATTGATATTGCCATTCATTACCTCATTAATACCAGTAGTTTCTACATTAGTCCGTAAATCCTTAACCATTTGATAAGGATGAAAGACATAATTCCTAATTTGGTTGCCCCAAGCTGCTTCTACCATATCGCCGCGAATTTCGGCAATTGCCTGAGCCCGTTGTTCTTGGAGAATAACTAGTAATTTTGCTTTCAGAATAGCCAAGGCTTTTTCCTTATTTTGCAGTTGGGACCGTTCTTGAGTACAGCGTACAGCAATACCAGTGGGAACGTGAACGATTCGCACTGCTGTTTCCACTTTATTAACGTTTTGTCCCCCTTTACCACCTGCACGGGAAGTAGTAATTGCCAAGTCTTTCTCTGGAATGTCCAAATTAGCATCCTCAGCGCCTAAAGCAGGCATTACTTCCACCCCCGCAAAGCTAGTTTGACGCTTACCATTGGCGTTAAAAGGGGAAATGCGCACCAAACGGTGAGTACCTTTTTCCGCTTTCAGATAGCCGTAGGCGTAACGCCCCTCAATTTCGATAGTAACAGACTTAATCCCCGCTTCCTCTCCTGGAGAGAGTTCCGTCAAATGCACCCCATAGCCCTGCTGTTCCCCCCAACGCTTGTACATGCGCAACAGCATTTCCACCCAGTCTTGAGCATCAGTTCCCCCAGCGCCAGCATTGATAGTTAAAACAGCCCCTTTGGCGTCGTAAGGACCGGACAAAAGTTGTTGTAGTTCAAAAGCGTCTAGTTGGAGGGACAGTTGGCTCAAATTGGTTTGGGCTTCCTGTTGTAAAGCTTCGTCCATTTCCAGTTCCAGGAGTTCTGCGATCGCCTTGGTATCTTCCAGGGTTTGCTGCCAATTATTGTATTGTTCGAGATTAGATTTAAGTTCGTTTAATACAGACAGAGTTTTTTGGGCTTCCTCCTGACTCTCCCAAAAGTCCGGTTGAGCTGCTGACTGCTCTAGGTCTTTTATTTTCGCGGACAGAGCAGGAATGTCAAAGATAGTCCTGAGTTTTACCCAGGCGCGAAGATATAGTTTCTACTTCTCGTTTCAGTTGTTCGATTTCCATCTTACTTTCAGACATCTCAATTTCAAAATATAGCAGATGAGGTACCCTAGTTGCTCGTGCCGACACTAGGTTAAAATTCTTTCTACACCTCAAGCGAGAGTATCATATCATTCCCCAACCCTGCCTGATTCATTTCCTTCCCTCCCTTCGCGGATCCGTTCCGGATAAGAAAAATTCCGGGTGAAGGGAAGAGGGGGCGACTCACCTTGGGGTAGGTTTTTTATGAGTAGGTTTTGGCTAGACTTGGAGGAGAAGGGGGGAAAGTAGACCTCGGTAGGAAAATAATAGTGAATAAAAACGAAAAGCAATATCAGGAAATATTTTTGATGCCGATCAGGAAGTGCAAAAGCTACCGACCAAAATTCGGACAAGGGAATAAGGAAAAAGGCTTCTCCCTGGAGGAATTCAAAATGCTTTATAGTGCAGACCCCTTCTACTCTTGGATAGGTCTTGATTCAGACCTTATGTACGCTGCCCACAGGGCAGCAGGTGGAATGACTTCTGTGTATCGTCAAATCGGAATTGGTTGTGAACGGCTATTCCGTGCAGTGATCATGGACACAGCAGGCTACACAGACCCCAAATTTGCCACATGGTCTTACACCACTAAAACCCAATCAGGAAAAACAAAGAAGTTATCTCTTGACGGAAGACTGGAACTGGATGAAATAAAAAATCAAACCGTGCTGACTAACGTCAAAGACTGGATGAATAAATATTGTGATAATTTGGATGAAGTCACCTACCCTCATAACGGAATCGTGTTTGAAGTACGTCAGGGATACAAAAGCAAGGACAGTAAACGTCAGAATGCCGATCTAGATAGCGCAACAGTAGCATGGGCAAACGATTACCTGCCCGTGTTTGCCATATTTTCCTCACAGATTGATCCAGACATTGTTCTTAGATATAGAAACAACCGTTGCGGGATTCTCATGGGTACCATTAATGGAAATAATCAAACATCCCTGTATGCTTTCTGCGAAGAAATTTTAGGTTATGACCTAGCTGATTTCTTCAAACGTCAATCCACAGTGATTAAAAATGAAATTCATGATGTCCTTGAAACCTTGTTGAGTGCAGAGTAATAAAAATGAAAGTAGCCCAGTAATAAAAATGAAAGTAGCCCAACGTTCAGACTACACATTCAAATATAACCTAAAATTAGGTAGACATGGATGGTTACGTTTAACCCCGGCTTATTCTGTAAAGCTGGTAACAGAGATTATAGAAAACATTCCTCAAAATTACTTTATTCTCGACCCCTTCTCAGGCACAGCCACAACAGGTCTTGTAGCCTCTGAACATGGGTTGTCTGCACATTGCTTTGATATAAACCCGTTTCTGATCTGGTTTGGTAATGCTAAGTGCAGGAATTATTCAACGAATGAACTGAAGAACCTAAAGTTAAGGGTTGGTAAATCCATGGTAGAGTGGAAGAAGATTGTGAATGAAAATAATTGGTTGCCTGACATATACAATATTAGTAGGTGGTGGTGTCAACATACCCAGAAAATACTTGCTGCACTTCGTCAGGCACTTGTTAACCAGTTCGGAGAACCAAAAGAAGATAACCTTTCATCTTTAGCATGGATTGGATTTTGCCGACTGGTCATTGAAACCTCTTCAGCAGCATTCAATCATGTGTCTATGTCATTTCGTGATAAAATAACAACGTTTGAGATTGAACAGGTAGAGTCTCTATACCAAGATATCATCAACAGGATTGTTCACAGCGCAAGGGAAGAACTTTCCGGTTCTGGATCAGTCCATTTTGTTGATTCAAGGGAAGTAGTATCTATCAATGATGTGGAGTATTCTCATGTTGTCACCTCTCCCCCCTACCCCAACCGAATAAGTTACATTCGTGAACTTCGTCCTTATATGTACTGGATGAAGTTTCTTGATACAGCCCTTTTCGCTGGTGAACTAGATTGGCAAGCCATTGGGGGAACTTGGGGTGTGGCAACCAGTAGACTTAAATACTGGGAACCTAATGAGGTAAAACTGCCGGAATCATTGAAGCTAGTAGTTGCGCAAATCTTGGAAAAGAAAGAAAATAACACATTGTTAATGTCTAATTACGTGTGGAAGTATTTCCATGACATGTACTTGCACCTTCACAGCTTACGGAGTAGCCTGAAGAAAGGCGCTGTACTATATTATATCGTAGGTAATTCTAGTTTTTATGGGGTGCAAGTTCACACCGAAAAGATTCTTGAAGATTCTTTGAAATCCCTCGGGTTCACTAACATTGGTAACAAGGTGGTTAGAAAACGCAATAGCAAGAAGGAATTGTTTGAATATTGCGTTTATGGCACATGGAAGTCAAAACTATAGCAACCGCCAGAGCCATAGCTCGTAGGGTGGGCAAAGTAGTCGAAAGATTTACAATTCATAGTTGGGAATTAATTTAATACCTTATCTGGTATAGTGTAATCATGACAGTTTATTAAGCTTTCTGGTTTGGTGGGCAGTAATAAATTAATCCTCTATTATAGGGTAGCAAACATTTCTCAAATTGCCCACTCTACAGCCATATTTTGCAGATGTATTACATAAACCTAATACAAGTGCTACAGCGGTCATTGTTAGAAATAATTTATTGAAACTATGTCCTAGAATTAAAGAGTAAAGGGGTAAAGGAGTGGTGCGTTACGAACGCACCCTACGACTGTTTCAAACCCTACCGTAGATTTTTCAGACTGTCTACCCGCTTATTAAACATATCGAACAACAGAGCAATTACCTTGCGATGCTCTCGAATCTTAATATTCGCAGTAATTGACATTCCCGACTGTAAAGGAATTGCTCGCTCCCCTACTAACAAATCCTGCTGATTTAAACTGACTTTAACCGGAAACCGATAGAACTGATAAATTTGGTCTGGTTCTAAAGCATCCTCCCCTACCAATATTACTTTCCCTTTAATATCGCCAAAATCGTGGTAAGGAAAAGAATCAATCCTGACATCAACTATCTGTCCCTCCCGGACAAAACCAATATCTTGGTTCGTCACAAAAACTTCAGCTATCAAAGTCTCATCAGGGACAATTTTAACTGCTGTTTCTCCCAAATTGGGATTGGGAACACTACCTGGACCAACTTGCAAATCAAATACCGTCCCCCCTATAGGAGCCAGAACTTCTTGATACTTTAAAGTGACTTCTGTGCGGCTGATTTCACTGTTAATTTCGGCAATTCTTTTGTCATTCTCAACTATAGTTTTGCTCAACTGGCTGTCAATTGTCGCGATTTGTTGGTCATTGCGAGCGATATTATCCCGCACATCTCTCTCCGATAAAGCCATAGTGTTGGTTAACTCTTCTCGCGCCTGAGTTATATCCAACCGCAGCCTTTGTTCTTCTTCCTCTAATTGCTGGATCTCAGCCAAGCGAGTTTCTACCTCTTGTTTTTGCCTGTCGTATTCAATTTGGCCATTGGACTCTAGATCCACCAATGCAGCGCGGCGATCGTTCACCTCCTGTTGCTGCCTCTCCATCTGAATTTGGGCAAGGGCCCCCTCCGCAACTAAGGGAACGATACTAACTAAAACCTTCTCTTCTAGGGAGAGACTTTCTCGCGCCTGAGTCATGGCTTGGCGGTTCCGTGCTCTAATTTGCCCCAGAACCAGGCGTTCCGTGGCTAGTCGCTCTCGTGTATCTTTTAACTGCACTTGATTTTGACTGAGTTGTTTCTCTAGTTGTTCTATTTCCAACCGAGAAGCCGCAACACGAGAATTGTATTCCGCTCTACTAGCAGCTAACCGACTTAACTGTTGCCCATTCAAACTAGCCGCAGCCCCGGGAACATTCAAGAGGGCGCGATAAAGTTGGTTTTCGTCCAACAGTGCCATTCTGTTTCTAGCAAGGGAGGCAATTTCTCGGGGTAGGTTCAGTGCAACAATTGCCGCCTCTAGATCCGCAGTGCCTAAAGATTCTGCCATTAGAGCGCGATAAAATTTGTTCTCTTGGGATAAAGATTCGCGAACTTTCTGGAAGGATTCCAATTGGGCTACTGCTGTGGTATTATCCAAAATGAAGAGGGGCCGATCTTTTTCGACTTTATCCCCGTCTTCAATGTACACTTCCTGCACCACTCCATTTACAGGAACTTGTACCTCCTTCACTGCCCCCTCTGGTTTCAGTTGACCTTGGGCAGATACAATTTCTTCTAGTTCAGCGATGGAAGCCCAAGCAAGACCAAAAGTAGTTACCCCCACAATTGTCCAAATAACTGCCCGGGCCCAAACTGGAGATTGACGCAAAACTATTGGTTGGTCAAAGCTATCAAATTCATGCCCCTTTGGAAGTTCTTTTTCCAGTACGACATTTTTCCCCTTGGCAGAACCATTGCCTTGGGCGTGCCCGTTCATCTTATTCCCGTTGCTGTTATTGCCATTCATAATTGGTAGCCTGGTGGTTTTAACCCCAGGAAGTTGGTTTGCTCAAAAATACTAACATTGTTAGTACATAAATAAACTATTTATTCCGTAGGTTGGAAAGAAGTGCCGAAACCCAACAGCACCTGATAGTAGTAGCGACCCTTCAGAGCCATGAGTTCTTCATGCTTGCCCTGTTCTACCACTGAACCAGCATCCATCATCACGATGATATCAGCACCCTTAATAGTACCCAAACGGTGGGTAATGAACAAAACTGTTTTATGGCTAAAAGCCTCAGCCAGGTTCAAACACACTTGCTGTTCCGTGGAATAGTCCAAAGCGCTAGTAGCCTCATCTAAAACCAAAATCTTGGGATTTTGCAGAGCCGAGCGGGCGATAGCAATTCTTTGTCTCTGTCCCCCCGATAGAGATGCACCCTTTTCTCCTACTCTCGTATTATAACCGTTGGGCAAAGCCATGATAAATTCGTGAGCCGCAGCAACCTTAGCAGCAGCCACCACCTCCTCCGTCGTAGCATCAGGGTTAGTTAAAGCGATATTCTCCTGCACCGTACCATCAAACAAGAGGGTATCTTGAGGTACTACCCCCACCTGACGGCGCAGGGAATAGAGTTCCACCTTATTAATATCGTAGCCATCAATGAGAATCTGTCCCGATTCCGGTTCGTAAAGGCGGGAAACTAGCTTAGTGAGAGTACTCTTCCCCGCCCCACTTTGACCCACAATACCCACAAAGGTACCAGGAGGGATTTCCAGATTGATATTATTGAGTTGTAAAGGTCCGGAGTGCTTAAAGCGGAAGGAAACGTTTTCGTATTTTATCCCTCCCACAATAGAAGGCATGGGGATATTCTGTCTGTCGTCTTCTGCTTCTTGGGGATGATCTACAATATCGGCTAACCGTTCTAAGGATAAAGCTGTTTCCTGGAAGTTTTGCCACAGTTGAGTTAGGCGCAAAATGGGAGAAGTAACGTAGCCAGCAATAATTCTGAAGGCGATGAGGGTACCCAAGGTTATATGTCCTTCTAGGGCTAGATAAACTCCCACCCAGAGAACCAACAACGTGGATAATTTATTCAGGAAGCTGCTGGCAGAACTAGCCATAGTGGATGTCACCACAGTTTTGAACCCCGCAGAGACGTAGCGAGCATAGCGTTGCTGCCATTC
>JACONB010000129.1:6972-9838 GCA_014323965.1 Prochloron sp. SP5CPC1
TCAATATTCTGGGCTTTAACCGTCTGAATGCCTGACATCACCTCCACTAAATGGGACTGGGTTGCGGCGTTCCGTTCCGCTTTAACCCTTAACTGGCGGCGAATGAGGGGAGAGAAGATTACAGTTAGGAGGACGAAAACGGGAATCACCGATAATGCCACTGCTGTCATCAGGGGACTGATAACAATCATCACCACGATATAGACCACGGAAAATATGGAGTCCAGAACCACTGTTAAAGCTGTTCCGGTGAGAAACTGGCGAATATTTTCCAATTCGTTCACTCGGGTGGATATTTCCCCCACTGGTCTTTTCTCGAAGTAACGCAAAGGGAGGCGCAGGAGGTGGTCGATAATTTCCGAACCCAAAGTCATGTCGATGCGGTTGGTAGTATCCACGAATAAATAAGTGCGCAGAGTACCCAGCAATGCCTCAAAAACAGCGATGACAACCATGAAGATCCCCAGCACCTGCATGGTATCGGCGCTATTCTGACCGATTACCTTGTCGATAATCACCCGGATCATCAAGGGATGGACCAAACCGAAAAGCTGGACGAAGAAAGAAGCAACAAAGACTTGAATGAGTACCCAACGGTAGCGAGAAACCACCGGGACAAACCAGCTTAAGCCAAATTTTTGTTGAGGTGTTTCCTTGGTGGGTTCCAGGAGCAATACTTGTCCTTCGTCGTCCCAAGTTTCCAGAAATTCATCCGGCTTGCGGCGAAGAAGACCCTTTTCTGGGTCGCCGATGACCACGTGGTTAGGTCCAATTTCATAAAGAATGGCGAGACGGTCTTCCCACCGCACCAAGGCGGGGGTTTTCAGCCTGGTAAATACTTTCGGAGTGATTTGGATCAGCTGAGCAGTTAACCCCATTAACTCCCCTACCGCACCACAAAGATGGAGGGAAAGATTGCCAGTACGCCGCATTTGGTCCCGGAGAATCCGCTGAATCACCTCTTTACGAAAAGGCATGCCGAAATGTTTACTCAGCATTTGGAAGCAGGCTACCCCAGCATCTAACGGTGTTTTGCCCCGAACAAAAGGATATTTTTTCCAAGCCTTGCTATCTTTTTGCTCTTCCTCTTCCCCCCTATCTTCTTCCAGTAGTTCTTCTTTAGCATAGGGTATCCTCGCTTCCCCTTCTTCTTCTGGTGGCAAAACTTCTGGTTCTATTGCTACCGTAGGTTCTGCCCAAACATCATCTGCTGGTGCTAAAGTATTTACATGGGTATTTACCGGTTCGAGTAAATGGGATGGAAAACCCAGGAAACGGGCTGGTCTCTTTCCCGTTACTTCAAGAGAGTCCTGGGCAGTTACATTTATCCTACTGCCTACCTCCAAATCAGCTACTTTCCCACCACTGAGTAACCAGACCTTATCTCCCTCCAAGAGTGGAGAGCTACCCTCTTCTACTTTAGTCTTACCTACAGGAAGGGAGTACACTTGTGTGGAAGACAGTGCCGACAAGGCTAATTCTTTAAGATTGCCATCTCCCCGAGCCTGCTGGGAAAAATGATAACCAATTAAATCAAAAGCTTCTACTAAGTAACATTGCTCTTGAAACAAGGCTCTCCACTGGGGGTATTTTTCAAGTATTTGGTGAAATTCCCCGTTATTGAGGGTGAGACAGGTTACTTCCGTCGAGGCGATCGCAGTTTCGCAAGCCACACCTCGCAACTGATTCACCCAACCCAGCATGCTTCCAGGTTCCAGTAATTTCAGGGTGGTGGGTATTTGGGTGCGGGGATCGTAACCCAGCAAACGTGCTCTACCTTCGTATAAAATAGTTACGTGGGGAGGCATTTTCTCCCGCATGGCGATTACTTGCCCTATGCGATACCGTAAAGGTTGTAACTTAGATTTTATTTCAGCTATTCCCTCAGAAGGTAATTCAGAGAAAGGTTCAAGTCCAGATAGAAATTCTTCAATTTTGTCTATAGTATAGGTCATAACCCTAAAAAGTAGCCTGGTGGTTTTAACCCCAGGAGAAAGTTTTAACTTTAATCTTCATCAACCAATTTGTTCTCTTCTTCATAGGAGAAAGATACTGTGGAAAGAAGTTGTTCTTGTAGCCAAGTGCGGAATTGTTCCTCCAGCAATCTTTGTCGCATTTGTCCGTCTAATTGCGCCAGAATCAACTTTTCCAAACGAAGGATTACCAGCCAATCCCCTAATCTGGTTGGGGGTAATAATTGCCCTGGTTGGCTATTGGTGAGCATTTTGGCTATGGTGGGATGAGGAACAGTCAGTTCTACAGGACCGATCAAACCTCCCGTTTCCGCTTCCGAACCTTGCGAGTATTGCCTTGCGAGTTCTGCAAAAGTGCTTTCCCCTTCAAGAATCCGAAAATAGAGTTCCTGTATGAGTCCAGCGTCTTGACTGCGAAGGAGGGAATATATGACTTGATCTAGCTGTCCCTTACGTTGGAGGAAATAGGATTCTAATTTCTTACCCCAAGTTGCTTCTTTGAATTTTTGCAGCTTAATAGATCTCTCCAGACGCACCAACAGTTGATCTAAAGTCATAAACTGCTCCTTAGCAAAGGCTTGCAGTTGTTCTTCGCTTTTGATTTGCTGTTGCTGACAAAACTGTTGCTTGGCGATTTCCCTCTCCTCAGCCGTACATTCTATCTCCGCCATCGCCCTATCAATAATTACTTCCTTGGCTAACTGCGGCAGCACTTGATATTCTGCTAGCTTGGGGAATAATTCAGCGGGGGATATGCTAGCTCCGCCTATTTTTAAAACATATGCCATAATTTATCTTTTTATACTCCTGGGGTTCAAACCACCAGGCTAATATGTTGCTCAACTGTTAATAACCTTTAATTATTTTAGAATAGCAATGCGGATAGACACAGC
>JACONB010000130.1 GCA_014323965.1 Prochloron sp. SP5CPC1
TTTCCCAGCAACCAGGTAGCTATGTCTCGGGAGAAGTTTTCCGCAATGAATTTGCATGTACTGTCAAAAGGCATTATAATATCCTAGAGGGTCATCGCTGATGACCCATTTTTTCTTATTATAGCACCAAAATCACTAATTTGGTATTATATGGCTTTAAAAGTCTCTAAAGGCGACAAAGCCGTACACATACAATAAGAACAGCGCTACGTTATGAAACTCCTACAGGGTTTCAAAACAAATCGAAATTAGAAGGGGTAAGTAGGTTGGTCTGAGGCAACGAAACCCAACAGCACAGGAGATTTTTGTTGGTTACTAACGCGCCCTACCTACCCTGGCGATCGCCTTACCAAGACTTATCCCCCTATCTAAACAAAACAACGAGGGATAATATTATTACTATCCCCATAGTAATCCAGTATCTCATGAGTTCGCAGCACCATAGACTCCAACAGCACTCTCATATTCTGCTTCACCACCAATTGTTCTTCTGGGGACACATAGGAAACCTGAGCGAGGAGAATACCGGTAATATCTTCGTGGGCTCCTTCCGTATTAATCCCAGCATGGAGTAACATAGGTTGATAGAATTCTTCCGGTAACTCCAAAGCGTCACACCGTTCCTGAAACAACTGGTGAAACTCTGGATCATCTTGTTCAAACAGCAATAGTGCTGCTTTAAAGCTTAAAGGGTGAGCAGTAGCGAAAACTCCTAAGGAAGAACAAATTGCAAAAGTCATGGGTAAAGGTTGCATTTGTTGTAGTTGCTGCTCCTCAACCCCCACACTCTTCAAGGACTTCTCCAGCAAACGGTCGTGGTGTAACTCAGAAGCGAAGAATTCTTGGAGCAATTTTTCCGTCTCTGGGGACTCATAATGAGCTAAAGAGGGAGCTAAGAGTCGGGGACACAGATGGGTAACATGATAGGATTCTAAAGCATAGCCAATCAACTGGTTCCGGGTAATGGTTTTATCCACCATCTTTTGGGAAAAGGGAGAAGGAGGAAATTGCCCCTTTAATCTTTCAATGAATCGATACAGCTCTCGGTAAAATTGACTCCCAGTGACTCCATTAAGGGGTTCTGCTTCCCTGGGAGTCTCTAGGAGCAGATTTCGGCGCTCTAACTCCCGGAGCAATTCTGGGATATCCTCCCTAATACCTGGACAAGCTTTTGCTAGTTCTTCTAAAGACATTCCTCTTCCTTGCAAAAGCTGTAACAGTTTAACTGTCTCCTGTTCATATGCCGGTTCAATAGTGATTTTCCATGACGCACCTCAATTTCGGTATCTTTGAAGTTTAGCAATACTCCCTCCTTGAAGAGGGGTTTTTGAGCTAAAACCTGGGTTAATGACATAATTACTTCTCTTCTTTTTTGTATACCCTACACCCGTAACAAGTCCTGGGTAGAGGAATAATGCTTCCCGATGGCTCTGGAGAAATTGTTTAACATTTCCACAAAGAGATAGGTTTGTCCTCGCAATCTTTGTCTCTTTTCCTTATCAATGGGGGATATTTCTTGAAAGATAGAGCGGGTTAAGCTTTCTGGTTTCCTGATTAGCTGATTTGTCAATTTCCTGATGGGTTCAATAAAAGGAGAGTCTCCCTGAAACTGCTCGATAGCTTTAATATAGGATTGAAAATTCCTCACCTGACTCTTGGTGAACAGAGACAGGATACTCAAGAAAAAAAGCGGTTCAAAGTTAGCCCAATAGGACAAACCATGACAAATTGCCATAGTTTCCGGCAGTGGTGTGGTTCGAGCCAGATCCTCACCACTAATGCCCACAGTATTTAGTGCTTCCAGCAAAAGTTCCTCTTGTCCATATTCTCGTAGGTATTGTTGGTTCATTAATTGTCGCACTTTGGTAGATCCTGGGAAACCCAGCACCGGGGAATGAAAGGAGCATTTCCGGGAGAAAACGTGATAATATTCTATCCCAAAGCCATAGAGAAGGTTGGACTGGATTGGTTGACTGAAAAGATTTTCCTCAATCTGTTTCTTAGAAAGCAATTCTTGGGTCAAATCTTCCAATTCCAGAATGGTATCCATACCGGAATAAACTCTCAACGGAACCACATCATCCAGCAATCCCTCCTTGTCTAAGTTGGTGAGAATAGTATTGAGAAGTTGGGGGTGGCGAGGAAATAAGATTTGTTGGATCTCCCCTATATTCTTAGTTCCATCCATCATTGAGAACAGTTTCTGGAACATTTCTCCAGAACGACTGTCAATCTGAATCTGAACACTCCGACTGTTTTGAGTAAAAATAATCCGTTCTGGATAGAGATTGACTTTACATGCTAATCGAGGATGCATTTCCGGGGAATACTGCTGGTTATTTTTCTTTAATTCTTGTTCCATGTTTTTTTCCTCCCTTCACTCCCTATAGCAGTTAGCAGTTACCGGTGAACAGTTACCAGTGCTAATCAGACTTCATAGAAATCTCCTGGATGTACTTAGTAAAGCAAGACCGGAATCTTGCTCCCTAATGCCACTATAAGAGTGAAAATCCATATTTGTCAGGCAATTTGAGACATTTTTTCGACCTAATAGTCACAATTATGTCTTTAAATTTTCTAGACAAAAGAGACGAGGGCCAAAGTTACATGTTTTTGCCCCTCATATTAGTAAATCTTCAACCCCCGGCATTGATTAATGGCGGGGGTTTTATAAGTAGCCCCGCAGGCGATCGACCTAACAGTCACAATTATGTCTTTAAATTTTCCAGACAAAGGTAAATATCCTCAGAATTAGCATTCAGATAAGGGCGCTGCCACTCAATCCCCAAAAGAGAAAATTGCTCCAAAATAGCTGTCATCCGTCCTTCAGGAGAGTTATCCCCCTGAGACAAAGCTCCCAACAACCCATTAGCTATAATTTGACACCGATTCATGCCAAAACTTTCAGTAGTGGCAAATTTTTGGTCCGGTTCCTCTGCTAACCCCAGCCCCGGTGCAAGGTTCTTAGTGAAAAGGGGAACCTCTGGCTGAAAATGGGAGCTTCCTCCTGCATATACTGCTCTCAAAACTTCCCCGACAACCTCATAATCCTCTTTATCAAAGTAGAGCACCCCGGAATCATGGCGCTGGTAGTCCTTGGGGTTGTACAAAACCTTGAAACTAAAGGGAATAGCCATTTCATTCAACTTTTCCGTCAAACTACCCATGACAGCAACTGCCCCTTCAGGAGTAAGATTAAAGTAAACTCGTATTATCACCCTATGCTTCCCGGAATCCCCATGTGCTCCTTCATCCCCAACAGCCATATAAAAGCCATTTTGCACCAAATTCTTCGGCATTTGGATCCTCACCTCATCCCCTACCACAGCTGCTTTTTGGGATGGTTGGAGATGACGTTTCCTTTCTATATGGAGTCTCAAACCTCCTTTATTCACTGCTAAACTCCCATCCTTTTCCTCTCTGGAAATAACCCAACCGGGGTCAAAATAACCTTTTCCCCTATTACTCTCATGCAATCGGTTATAAAACTGTAAATCTACTCCGAGAAAAGTATCATTCTCCAAATCTAAGGGCAGAATATTTCCTGAATTATCTGGATCCAGAGCTTTTCTCATGGAGCCATTATAATAGATACCGTAGAGAAAACTGCGCAGGAGCAGACTCTGGTATTTCTGCTGGATCTGAGGAGGCATTTTCTGAAAACGAGCTACCACCTCTTCAGGTAGTTCAAAAGGTTTATAATCTGGATGACGAATACAGAAATCAGATTCTATCTCAACTTGGTGGACAATATCTTTTAGCACATTTTCCAGTTGACTTGGGGGAGAATGGAGTAATTGTGTCATAGTTAAATTGACCTTTAATCTCTTTCTAAAGTTTGAGTTAATTCAGTAGCAGCAGTAGGACCAAAAATGGTTGCCATAGAGCGCTGGGGATGGCATAATAAGGTCTTAGCCACCTGAAGCATAGCAATTCCCGTATTGCCAAAGGATTTCTGATACTGAATCATCCCCTGAATCTGTCCAATAAGGGCAAAACCAGCAAATTGCACTACTCGTGGTAAGAAATCGGGAGGTAGTTGATGGATTTTGCCAAAAGTGCTCATATAAGCTTGGGTCATAGCTGCTATAGAAGGCTGAATCAATTCCAAGGGAATGGTTGCAAGACGCAGGGATTCCTCAATTTTCAGGGACTTACTAATAACCAAACTACTGAGCCAAATTTGCAAATAGCTAGCTATAGCGGTTCCTAAATCAAAAGCAGGATCGCCCCAACTAGAACGCTCCCAATCAATTAACCGGAGTATATTACTAGATTGCTTGACAAGGACATTGTTCAGCTTGAGGTCATTATGAGTTAGACATCTAGGAGTGAAACTCTGACCTAGTTCAGCCATAGCTTCTCCCAAACTATCATACCGCTGATAGAGAGCAAAGAACTTCAACCCGTCTGCGGGAACTAAACCAAATACTTCAGGACCGATTCTTGCAAATTTTCGGGTCAAATTATCCACCTGGTTAGGAGAATTATCACCGAAGAATTGCCCATAATCTTCCTGGTCAAAAGTGGTACTATGGATAGTAGCGAGGATAGTGCCCATTTCCGAGGCTATGGTTGTGGGGAAAGTATTTTCCTTAAGATAGAAATCTGCTAAATCCCGATAATCCTGCAAGTAGTTAAAGACAATAATCCCATGGTCAGGATCGAAATGCAACACTTCTGGTAGAAAAGGTCTCAGACTATCCAGTGGGGGAAATTTTGCCAAGAACTGGGGAATGCGCCACTCCTGCTCAAACTCCCCAGCAGTTTTCCCCTCCCGATTTCGCCTTTCTTGCTTAACCAGAAGCTTGCGATCCCCAGGAAAAGTCACTAATAAGTTAAAGTTCTTCCCTGGAATAGGTTCAACCTTACTGAGAGGTTGTTGGGAGCTATCACAAAGCCCATGGTCCGCTAAATAAGGGAAAACTTTCTCTGAGTTTAACAACAATGTCATCGGCTCTTACTATACCTTGCTTATCCCTTTTATATCCTCTTTTTGTGCCCATGACAACTATCTGTCTTATCTTTTTCAGACACAACTATCACAATTATGTCCTCAAAAGTTATTGCAAGAGGGAAAAGGGATCCGAGGCGGTTGCTTGCGCTTTGCTTCGCAAAGGTGAGACTGGAACCAGGAGGATAAATCCTTGTATCAAAGGGATTCAAGAAAGTAACATCTCTAATCGTCGCTCCACTATTAAAATCTTCACTCAACACTATCGGTATATGGTAGATTCTCGCAACAGCCCAAATCTGGGCATCGTAATATGAGAATGAATGTTGATCTACACCCAGAAGCGCTTCAATAACTATCTCTGTTGTGAGTGGAAGTACGGTAAAACTAAGAGCTATAGCCTTGACTTGTTGAAGGATTATATTGAAGTCTATACTCGGTGTTAATTTTCGTAAAGCTACATTAGCAAATTCAGCAAGGACTTGAGCTGGGAAAGCTGCATTTCCCTTAACTTGTAAACGACTGAGCAATTCAATTGCTCGTGTTTGTTGCACCATTAAGCTAGAGTCATGAGCATAAACAAGAATATTGGTATCGATTAGATAGCGATAAAAAGTACCTGACATGAACTGATTTAATTATCTTGGTCGTATAGTTCCTGACGATTAAAGCGATAGCCTTCTGGTAGACTATGTCGAGCGGATATTTCTCTTGCACGAGCAATAAACTGCTCCAAAGCAACATTTTGTTCATGACTTTTTGCGGCCAATAACTGGGTCAAGACCTGGGAGAGAAGTTCTTCTTCCGATAAACCACGATTACTAGCTAAGGACTTCAGCTCTTGCTCTTGGCTTTCTGTAATTTCAATTATTTTCTGAATCATTTTCGTCATCCTCTACTTTTGACTAACATTACTAGTGTAGCAGATTTGCTGAGTCTATGTCAAGTTTAGGAGGGAAGGTTCGCGCAAAGGGGCAAAGACGCAAAGTAGGGTGGGCATTGCCCACCTGGAGTCTGATAGAAAAAAGAAAATCAATATTATGTTATTTTTGCATAACTAGTTACTGGTACCTGGTAAAATGCCTGCCATATCGAGAATAGGAGTAATTAAATCCTCCCGTTTAACTGCCATAAGATGAACTCCTTGACATAAATCTTTTGCTAACAAGACTTGTTCAGCAGCAATTTTCATCCCTTCCTGAAGGGGTTCTTTCGCTTTTGCTAATCTTTCAATAATAGCTTCTGGGATATTTACTCCCGGTACATAGCGGTTAATAAAGTGAGCATTTTTAGCGGATTTGAGTAAGAAAATCCCTGCTAATATGGGTTGATCTACCCCCGCTGCAATTGTTTTCATGAATTTTTCTAGGCGATCGAAATCTGTAATCAGTTGACTTTGGAAAAACTGCGCCCCTGCGGCTACTTTCTGCTCGAACCGTCTTTGCAACCCGGACCAACTTTTTGATTGGGGGTCAACAGCAGCACCTGGAAACAGGTCTAGGGGTTCGTCCGGTAGGGGTTTGCCATTTAAATCTAAGCCTTGATTCAGTTTGCTAATCACCTTCAACAGTCGCACTGATTCTAAATCGAAGACAGCTTTAGCGTCAACATGGTCTCCTGCTTTCACTGGATCCCCTGTTAGAGCAAGGACATTGCGGATACCAAGAGCGTGAGCACCCATAAGGTCAGCTTGGAGACCGATACGATTGCGATCGCGACAAGCAATCTGATAAATAGGTTCTATCCCATGGTGCCATAAAATCACTGCTGCTGCCAAAGAAGACATGCGCAACACCGCCCGACTGCCGTCGGTTACATTAACTGCATGAACTCTTCCCTGGAGGGTTTTCGCCATGGTTAACATTCTAGCTGGGTTACCTCCTTTAGGGGGGGCTACTTCAGCAGTAATCAAAAATTCTTTCTTTTGGACACCCAGGCGAAAATTGGACATTAGCTCTGCTCCTCTGTGTCTCTGTGCCTCTGCGTGAAACTCCTTGGACCCTACAAAGGAGATAAATAACCCAAAGCATTTTTAACTTTAGCAAGAGTTCCCGCCGCCACCTTTTCTGCCTTTTGGCGACCTTCTGCTAACACTGAGTCTAAATATCCTTTTTCTGCTCTGATAGCTTTATATTTATCTTGGATAGGTTTAATTACCTCCATTGTAACTTCTGTGAGGAGAGGTTTAAATTGTCCCCAACCCATATTAGCAAACTCTGTTGCTACTTCTTCTTTGTTTTTGTCAGCAAGGATAGTATAGAGGTTCAGGAGGTTATTGCATTCCGGTCGATTTTCGGGGTCAAAAGTCAAACCTCGCACTTGGTCTGTTTTACACCGTTTAATCTTTTTGGCGATGAGATCCGGGGAGTCCAAAAGATTAATGCGACTCATTGTCGAGGGGTCTGACTTAGACATTTTCTTGGTTCCGTCCGTCAAACTCATGACCCGGGCACCTGACTGGGAAATTAAGGGTTCGGGAACCTTGAGGATAGGTCGCTTTTTCTTGCCAAACTTATCGTTGAACCTCCCTGCAATATCCCGAGTCAGTTCTAAATGTTGTTTTTGGTCTTCTCCCACTGGTACCTTATCCGCATTATAGAGTAAAATATCCGCAGCCATTAAAACGGGGTAATTTAGTAATCCTGTACTGACATTTTCTCCTTGTTTGAGAGCTTTTTCTTTAAACTGAATCATCCTTTCCAACCAATTTAGGGGTGTGATACAGTTCAGCAGCCATGCTAATTCGCTGTGGGCAGAAACATGGGATTGGACGAAAATGGTAGCATGTTCTAAATCAATGCCGCAAGCGAGATAAAGGGCGGCTATAGTATAGGTATCGGCAGCGAGAGTAGCTGGGTTATGGGGTACAGTAATGGCGTGCAAATCCACAACACAGAAGAAATTTTCGTAGTCCTCCTGTCCTTGGACCCAGTTGCGAATCGCCCCCAAATAGTTCCCTAAGTGTAACTTTCCCGTGGGTTGAACCCCAGAGAGAATGCGCTGCTTACTCATTTTTGTCCTTTTTCCTGTAACTCTCTTTTATATTATAGCACCAGAATGGTCTCGCGCAAAGCCGCAAAGCCGCAAAGAAGGGTAAACATTTTTTAATTTAATTTCCACATTGTTATGAAAACACATATAGGTTAAAAAAATATTGTTTGGATATTAATGTTTTTCTTTATTGGAGCAGTATGCAGCGTCTTGGTCCACAATATATATTACATTTAACCAAAGGCAAAATGGTGCATTCTTCCGTCATCCCAGCAGCGAAGTACACCAAACTGTAATAGTAGCGCTATAACTGTTAAGGTACGTGGTAACTGATGTATAATGAAACAGTTGTATTCTGCGACTTAAATCTTGCTGGAACGCTATACTCTGCCCGAAATGGGCGAACTCTGGACTGACACCTATAAGATGAAAACCTGGCTCCAAGTAGAAATTGCCGTCTGTGAGGCTCAAGCTGAACTAGGATATATACCCAAAGCAGCAGTAGAGGATATCAAAGCCAAGGCTAATTTTGACCCAGCACGGGTTTTGGAAATTGAAGCAGAAGTTCGCCATGACGTGATCGCCTTTCTCACCAATGTAAACGAGTACGTTGGTGAAGCGGGGAGATATATTCACTTAGGGCTGACAAGTTCTGACGTTTTGGACACAGGGTTAGCACTACAACTGGTAGCCAGTCTCAGCTTGATTTTAGCCCAAATCGAAGATTTAACCCAAGCCATTCGCTATCAAGCTCAACAACATCGTTATACAGTCATGGTAGGCCGTTCCCACGGTATTCATGCTGAACCTATTACTTTTGGCTTTAAACTAGCGGGTTGGTTGGCGGAGGTTTTGCGTCACCGCGATCGCCTTGTTCGACTCCGTCGTGACATTGGTGTGGGGAAAATTTCCGGTGCTGTGGGAACCTATGCTAATGTAGATCCCAGAATAGAAGCTATCGCCACCCAAAAACTAGGATTAGAACCGGATACTGCCTCCACCCAAATTATCTCTCGCGATCGCCATGGTGATTTTATCAGTCAATTAGCCCTCCTGGGTGCCTCGATAGAACGTTTTGCTGTAGAAATTCGCAATCTCCAACGGACAGATGTTCTGGAAGTGGAAGAGTTTTTCGCCAAGGGACAAAAAGGCTCTTCTGCCATGCCCCACAAGCGGAACCCTATCCGTTCTGAGCGCCTCACCGGTATGGCAAGAATTATCCGGGGGTATGCTGTAGCTGCCTTGGAAAATGTGGCCCTGTGGCACGAGAGGGACATTTCCCACAGCTCTGCGGAGCGGGTAATTCTCTCCGACTCCTGCATTATCATCCATTTTATGTTGAAGGAATTAACAGACGTGGTGAAGCACCTCCAAGTCTACCCGGAGAACATGAAGCGAAACATGAATATTTACGGGGGAGTCATCTTTAGCCAGCGGGTGTTATTAACCTTAGTGGAAAAAGGCATGAGTCGGGAAAATGCATATGCTATTGTACAACGATATGCTCATGAAGCTTGGAACAAACCCCAAGGTGATTTTCGGGGTTTAATTAGTCAAGATAGTGCAGTGCAACAATATTTATCCGACCCTGAGATTGAATCCTGTTTTGATCCCCAACACCACTTGCAACACCTAGATGAAATATATCAGCGTTTGTGTATCTAATTTTAACACATGTGGGAAGAGCCACCGCCAAAATTAGTTTTAAGTCCAGATGAAGTTCATATTTGGCGTGGTAACCTGGACTTATCAAAAGAAAGAGTGGAAAAATTGGCCCTCACTCTCTCAACAGACGAGGTAGAGAGGGCAAACCGCTTCTATTTTCAGCAGCACAAAGAGCGTTTTATTGTGGGTCGCGGTACCCTGAGAACTATCTTAGCCAGTTATTTAAACACTGACCCTGTTACACTACAGTTTGAGTATAATAAGAGAGGAAAACCCAGATTAGGAGGTAATTTCAGTGGTCATGAACTGCAATTTAACTTATCTCACTCTGAAGGATTAGTTTTATACGGATTTACTCGTGGTCACCTTTTGGGTATTGACGTAGAATACCTGAGTGCTGGAAAAGATATAGAAGGAATCGCTCAACGGTTTTTTACTCCTAGAGAATATGCTATCATTAAAGAGCTGGCTGAACCAGAAAAGCAAAAAGCCTTTTTCCGCTGTTGGACTGCTAAAGAAGCTTATTTAAAAGCAGTTGGCTCTGGATTAGCAGGTTCAATCAACTCAATTGAAGTTAGCTTTTTAACCGAGGAAGCAATAGAACTACTCAGTATTGATAATAATTCTCAAGCTGCTGCTAATTGGTCTTTATTAAATATTCCTCTCTCTCAGGATTATATCGCTACTTTAGCAATTAAAGTACTTGTTTCGCGCAAAGCCGCAAAGACGCAAAGGATAAAACACTATGACTAAAATCCACCATGCTCATCTCTGGGGTTCCCGGAAAGATAAGTTTCGCTATCTTCTAGAACATGATATAACCAACGTAGAGTGGACAGAATTAAATCCTCAAGCGCCGTTTTATCTCTTTATTCCTCAAAATACTGAGTTTCTCCCAGAATATGAGAAAGGTTGGAAAATTACAGAGATAATGCCTGTTAATTCCGTGGGAATCGTCACCGCAAGGGACAGTTTAACTATAAAATGGTCCAGAAATGATGTCATGGACACGGTTAAAGACTTTGCTTCCCTTCCTGTAGAAGATGCTCGCAGAAAATATAATCTGGGGGAAGATGCACGGGATTGGAAGGTTGAGTTAGCCCAAAAGGATTTAAAGAGCAGTGGGATAGCCAATTCTAAAGTTGTTCCCATTTTATATCGTCCCTTTGATGTGAGATTTACTTACTATACCGGAAAAACAAGAGGCTTTATTTGTATGCCTCGTTTTGGCGTTATGGGGCATATGTTGA